>DATEQI010000470.1:0-4673 GCA_035272805.1 Alphaproteobacteria bacterium
CCTCATCATCCTCAAGCACATCGAGGGCTTGTCGAGTGCCGCGCTGTGCGCGCGTTGGCTGGAGAACCCCTATTTCCAGTACTTCTGCGGGGAGGAGGCGTTCCGCCATGACCTCCCGTTCGAGCGCTCCTCGCTCAGCCGCTGGCAGCGGCGCCTGGGCAAGGACCGGCTGCAAGCCCTCCTCGCGGAGAGCGTGCCGGCCGCAGACGCACGGCGCCGGACGGCACCGCGCAAGCGGCGGCGCTAAGGCGGGCGCATGGCGCGCGAAAGCCGCGCGAGCCGGGCAACGTCATGGCGCTAGGCACCGCCGCCGCCCGCACGCTCGGCCGCCGTCGCCCGCTTTCTAGCGCCGCTTGATGGCTTCGCCGCAGATCGATTTGGGCCAGCCCGCGGCCTGGTGGATAACGGCGACGACGTCGCCGATGCGGAGCTCGATCGTCGCGGGCGCTGCGTCGCACTCGCTTCGGGCGTAGGCGACGGCCTGGCTCAGAAGCGTGAAGCCGGCGCCCCCCGCGCGGCCGGAGCTTTCCACGCTCCAACGGTGATCGTAGCGCTGGGAAATAAGGAAGCGCGCGACCGCGCGGGATACGCCTGCGACCGCGGGCTCGGCCTCGGCCGCGTCCATCGAGTCGATTGGCGAAAAGCGCTGCGTAAGGCGAGACCACCAGGACGGTTTGCGGCTTGCCGTCCCCGTCCCTAGTCTCGCTGGCATGTGGATCGTGCTCATATCGCCGGTCCCGAGAGTTGCGTTCAGGGATAGAAAGCCGTTAGGCGAGGTAGGCCCAGAGCCGCACGAGGATGCCCGCGAGGATCAGGCCCGAGAAGATCACGAACGCTGCGGCGGCACCCGCGGCCGCCCGCAAGCGCGCCCCGTCGAACTTGAAGAGCGCGGCACCTCCGCCCTCCTGGGGCAGCTCGCCGGCGCGAAGCCCGCGTTGAGCGCCGTATTGAAGCTCGGAATATTGCATGGTTTCCACACTCCATGGGCACGGCGCTCTCAGCACCGCGCACGCAAGAGATTAGGGATTTGCCGCATATAAATTCGAGACGGAACTGAGCCCCGCTTCATAAAAAATCCGTTAAGGAGCGCCGGCGGCGAATTGCGCGGCTGATTGGGCAAGCGAGGGCTTGTATTTCCGCCCATGGCAGCCGCTCGGATCTCGGCGCAAGCAAGGACCCGGCACCGGAAGCTAGGGTGGAGCCCGATCACGTTGAATTGGCCATTCGCATCGGCATTCCCGCGAAAGCGGGAATCCAGGCAGCTTCTGGACCCCCACTTGCGCGGGGGTGACGACCAGGGTATTTCAACTTGATTGGATCATGCTCTAGCTTCTCCTACCCTCGCGGCCGCCTTTTCAGCGCGGCCGCCTCGAGCAGAAACTTCCTGCGCATGGCGCGCGCGAAGTCCTCGTAGCCGAGCGAGGAAGCGATGACCGTCCAGGTTTTCCCAAGCGTATGGGATGCGTTGGAGGACACCCCGGCGGAAGCGGAGAACATGAAGCTCCGCGCAAGTCTGATGATTGCGATCAGCGAGGCAGTGGCGGCATGGCGCGTGCCTCAAACCAAGGCCGCGAAGCGCCTCGGCGTGACGCAGCCTCGCCTCAACGATTTGCTGCGCGGCCGTGTCGGCAAATTCAGTCTCGATGCCCTGGTAGCACTCGCCGCACGGGCCGGCCTCGCCGTGCACTTGGAAATCACCATGGCCGCATAGCCGGCCTCGTGCTGTGGCTGGCGCTGCATCCCGGCGATCCGACGTCGGACGACATCGCCCCGGCGCTCGGGCGGCCGCGCGCCGCGACCGCCCGCCTGTCGGCGTGTCGCGGCAGACATTGCACGCGATCCTTGCCGAGCGAGCGCCGGATCACGGAAGCGCGAATCCGGGAAGCCGCAGCGCCTTACGGTCGAAGGTCAGAGTGCGGGAACAGCCCGCGCTGGCGCCAAGCGCTCCGATGAGGGCGTCAGCGAAAGAGCCGCGCGCCTCCTTGAGCGCAATCATCGCGGTGAAGACCTCCTGCTCGTTTTCAACCAAGAGGACGTCGACCTGAAGCACGCGCTCTATAGCGGCGGCGACTTCCGCGTCCGCGAGGCCATAGGCCCGTTCGAGAACCCATGCTGTCTCGGCCATCGCCACGACGCTGACGAAACCAGGATCCTCTTCGGTAAGCCTCCCCTCGATCAGTTCGGTCGCCTTCGGCGATTGAACCGGGTCGTCTTGCGCAAGGTAGCGAACGACGACATTGGTATCGAGGCCGATCATCGCCGCCTGCGGCGCGGCGCGTCCGCGGCGGCACCGGTCGCGGCGGCCTCGCTCATCTCCTCGATTGTCACCGGCCGTCGCCGGGACTTGACGATGCCCCGCAAGGCCGAGGCGGGAAGTTTCGGCAAGAGCACCACGCTGCCATCGGGATGCACGAAGAACTTGACCCGGTCCCCCGGTTTCAACCGAAGATGCTCCCGGATGGCTTTGGGAATTGTTGCCTGGCCCTTGCTAGTCAGCGCGGAGTCCATGCTGCCTCCATTACATTCTGGAGAATGTAATACCATCTCGGCAGCCGTGCGTCAAGCTGAGCCGTCGGATCAGCGCCGCTCGCATGCGGCTCGGCAGCCGAGCGATGGATTTGGCGGATATGAAATCGTACTCAGGCGCATTCGAGCGCAAATTGGCGTCCCCGGCGGGATTCGAACCCACGGCCTACAGATTAGGAATCTGTCGCTCTATCCTGCTGAGCTACGGGGACGGCGCGACGCGGCCTCTATATAGCATGGCGCGCGGCCGGGCGAGCGTTCGATTTCGCCGCCGGCCGGGCCCCGCACCGGGGCGCGGTCCGAGCGAAATTTCCGTGGCCGCATAAGCGCTTAAAGCGATGAGTGCGGGCCAAGGCCGCGGCGAGGAGAATTTCACTCGCACCGGCGAATGGGACCGCCGCTGCGCCCTTCTTGCCGCTGGGACCGATCCCCGCCACGGGGCCGTGTGTGCAATAGTGAACTGCCGATCGCCTCCCCATCGGCTAAGGATGGCACGCTTGCAAAAAATCCTTTCTCAGGAGCGCGTCATGACAACATGGGATAGTCTGGCATCGAAGTGGCAAACAATGAAACCTCGCGTCATATTTCTGGCCATCGGCCTGATTGCGGGGCCTTTCATTACGAACTCCATTGGCTGGCAGGTCACCAGCGCCGCGGCCAAAGCAGAGTTGCGAGACGGCCTTGTCGAGCAAAGCGCTTCGATTTGCGCAGAGCGGGCGCACGTTGCGGTCAATGACACGAGCAAGCTCGACTGGACCGCCAGAACCGACTTGGCGGCGAAATGGGGCATCATGCCGGGGGCGACTTCGGCCGAGTCCGACGTCAAGTTCGCGTGCGCGAGGAAACTCGAGGGATAGCCTCCGCCGACCTTTGCCTTTGAGCGGCAAGGGGCGGGCATCGCTGCTGAAGGCAACCTGCGAGGCGGAGGTCTCCGGGTTGCCGAAGCTTGGCCGCGCGGATATTTCGCTAAAGATGCCCGCTGCTGCGCACGGAGTGCGGCTCACGCGGCCCGATATGATCAATCGCACCGTCGACGGGCTCGCCTGCGCGGAGTGACCATGCGCGCGGGAGGGAGCAAATGACATTGAAGTCCGCTTGTCGAGGCGGCGCTCCGAGCCGCGCTCAAAGGCATACGCCCGCGCAACTGCGTGCTGCGCGGGCGTAACCCTTGTTGTAGCGGACGGCGCTGCCGGCCGCTCAGTAATCCATGCCGCCCATGCCGCCCATCCCGCCCATGCCGCCTTCCGGCATGCTCGAGCCGGCTTTCTTCTCGGGCCGCTCGGCGACCATCACTTCGGTGGTGATCAGGAGGCCGGCCACGGAGGCGGCACCCTGGAGCGCGCAGCGCACCACCTTGGTCGGGTCGATGATGCCGGCCTTGATCATGTCGGTATAGCCGAGGTTCTGGGCGTCGTAGCCGTAGTTGGGACTCTTCTGCTCGACGAGCTTTCCGACCACGACCGAGCCGTCGACCCCGGCATTCTCCACGATCAGGCGGACCGGCGACTGGAGCGCCTTCTTGACGATCTCGACGCCGTGGCTCTGGTCGGCGTTCTCGCCCTTGAACCCGTCCAAGGCGCGGGCCGCATAGAGCAGGGCGACACCACCGCCAGGCAGCATGCCCTCCTCGACTGCGGCGCGGGTTGCGTGCATGGCATCCTCGACGCGGTCCTTGCGCTCCTTGACCTCGGTCTCGGTGGCACCGCCGACGCGGATGATGGCGACGCCGCCCGCGAGCTTGGCGAGCCGCTCCTGGAGCTTCTCGCGATCGTAGTCCGAGGTGGTCTCCTCGATCTGCGTGCGCATCTGAGCGCAGCGCGCCTCGATGTCCTTTTTCTTGCCGCCGCCATCGATGACGGTGGTCTCGTCCTTATTGATCACGACGCGCTTGGCCCGGCCCAGCATGTCGAGGGTGACACTCTCGAGCTTCATGCCGAGCTCCTCGCTGATCACCTGGCCGCCGGTGAGGATGGCGATGTCCTCGAGCATCGCCTTGCGCCGGTCGCCGAAGCCGGGAGCTTTTACCGCGGCCACCTTGAGGCCGCCGCGCAGCTTGTTGACGACCAACGTCGCCAGCGCTTCGCCATCGACGTCCTCGGCGATGATCAGCAACGGCTTGCCCGCCTGAACCACCGCCTCGAGCAACG
>DATEQI010000471.1:0-2927 GCA_035272805.1 Alphaproteobacteria bacterium
TGCCGAGGAGCTCGACCGCCTGGTTGCGTTCGCGCAAGCGCAGGCGATCGACTTCGCCGTGGTCGGCCCCGAGGGGCCCTTGGTGCTCGGCCTCGTCGACCGGCTCGAGGTGGTGGGGATCAAGGCCTTCGGGCCGAGTGCCAAAGCAGCCGCACTCGAGGGCTCGAAGGGCTTCATGAAGGATCTCGCCGCCACATACGGCATCCCGAGTGCGGCCTACGGACGCTTCTCGGACCCCGCCAAGGCCAAGGCCTTCGTGCGCGCGCGGGGGGCTCCCATCGTGGTCAAGGCGGACGGGCTCGCGGCCGGCAAGGGGGTCACGGTCGCGCGCAGCGTGCGGGAGGCCGAGGCCGCGATCGATGCAGCGCTCGTCGCCGGGCAGTTCGGCCGTGCCGGCCGCGAGCTCGTCATCGAGGAATTCCTCGCGGGCGAGGAGGCGAGCGTGCTCGCACTCGTCGACGGCACGCATTTCATCACGCTCCCCTCGGCACAGGACCACAAGGCCGCCTATGACGGGGACCGCGGGCCGAATACGGGCGGCATGGGCGCCTATTCGCCCGCCCCCGTCGTCACCCCTCTCGTCCAGAAAAAAATCGAGGAGAGCATCCTCGCCCCCGCCGTCGCCGCCATGGCGAAGGAGGGCCGGCCCTTCAAGGGCATCCTCTATGCCGGCCTCATGATCGGCCGGGAGGGCCCCAAGCTCCTCGAGTTCAACGTGCGCTTCGGCGATCCCGAATGCCAGGCCCTCATCGTACGCCTCAAGTCGGATCTGCTCCCGGCACTCGTCGCCGCGCGCGACGGCGAGCTCAAGTTCTTCGGCTTGCGCTGGCACGCCGAGCCCTCGCTCTGCGTCGTCATGGCCGCCAAGGGCTATCCGGGCGTTTACGCCAAGGGCAGCGAGATCCGCAACCTCGAGGCGGCCAAAGAGGTCGAAGGGGTAGCGATCTTCCACGCCGGAACCGCGCGCGCGGAGGGCAAGCTCATCGCGGTCGGCGGACGCGTGCTCGGCGTCACCGCGCGCGGCTCGACCCTCGCGCAGGCGCAAGCGCGCGCCTACCGCGCGGTCGACCTCATCGACTGGCCCGAGGGCTTCTGCCGCCGCGACATCGGCTGGCGCGCGCTCGGCGGGTAAAGCGAGAGCAGCACTCGGTAATGGGTCAGTTTCACCCCATCCTTCGAGACGGGCCTTCGGCCCTCCTCAGGATGAGGTGAAACCCTAACCAAGGTATCCTCATCCTGAGGAGCGTCGCGCTTGCGACGCGTCTCGAAGGATGAGGAATGAGCCAAACTGGCCCACTACCAATCACTCGGCCCGCAAGACAGGCCTTGGAAAAGCGCCTAAGATCGCCCTGCCGAGACGCATCACACGAGGATTCCGACGATGACGCACGACTGGCCAAAGCTCGTTGCCGGGCTCGAGCGGCTATTGAAGCTGCGCGCGATCCCCTTCGCCATGAAGCTTTTCGAGCGCGGCAGCGAGATGGAGGCGATCCCCAAGATTCGCCGGCCGAAATCGGTGCACACGCTCGATCAGGTGGTGGCGCAGGCGGCACGCCTCGGCTGGACGGTCGGCATCACCGCCGAGGATCTCGTCGGCGCGCAATGCCGCGCCGTCGTCGGGCTCGGCTTGGCGAAGGACGACGCATGGCGCTCTGGGCAGCACATGGTCGGCGTCTGGTACAGCTCGCCCGAGGACGCGCGCGCGCACCAGGCGGCGATGAACTGCGTTCCCGACGGCGGCTACGAGGCGCTTGCGGTCGCCCCGCTCGCGAGCGGGCGGCTCGATCCGCCCGACATCGCCCTCTTCTACGCGACTCCCGGCGCCATGATCTATTTCATCAACGGCCTGCAATGGTCGGGCTACAAGCGCTTCGACTGGAGCATCGTCGGGGAGTCGGCGTGCGCCGACTCGTGGGGCCGCGCCTTGACGACGCGGCAGCCGAGCCTCTCGATCCCCTGCTTTGCCGAGCGCCGCTACGGCGGCGTGCTCGACGACGAGCTGCTGATGGCGCTCCCCCCCGACCAGCTCGCCAAGGCGATCGCGGGAATGGAGGCGCTCGCGAAGAACGGCTTCCGCTACCCCTTCCCGCAGTACGGCATCCAGCAGGACGTGCGCGCGGGCATGGCGGTGAGCTATCCGGAGCGCAAGGCGTAGGCGATCGAGGACACTCATTGAGGTGGGCGATGGCGCGTAGCGCAATTCATCCAGGCGAGCACTTGGCCGACGCTATTGCAGCCACCGGCACTACGGCTGCACAGTTGGCGCGCGACATCCAGGTTCCGGCCAACAGGGTGACCGGCATTCTGCATGGCACCCGGGCGATCACGGCCGACACCGCATTGCGCCTCGCCAGATACTTCGGCACGAGTGCCGCGTTCTGGATGAACCTGCAGCAGCTTTACGAGTTGCGCTCTGCCGAACAGGAGATCGGCGACGGGCTGAAGAAGATTCCCCGCGGCCGAGGTAGAGCAAGCGTCCCCCACGAGCCTCGAGCGTAAGCGCGCATCGGAAAATTTGACCTTTGCCGCAGTGCGGCATAATTTCTGCGCTGGTGGCGTGCCGTGTCACTGAAGGGCCGCGCCGTGCCGCCGCGAGACTGACCCGATCGGAGACCGGCATGAACGGCGCGCCTCTGCTCAAACCCGTTGCTTACGACAGCCTCGTCTTTCCCCACCCCGGCCGGCCCGATCCGGGCACCACGCTCGAGGTGGCGCCGGGCATCCGCTGGCTGCGCATGCCGCTTCCCTTCGCGCTCGATCACATCAACCTCTGGCTCCTCGAGGACGAGGGCGGCTGGACCATCATCGACAGCGGATTCGGGCGCGGGGAGGAGACCAAGCAGCTCTGGGAGCGCGTCTTCGCCGCGACCCTCGGCGGCCGGCCGGTCAAGCGCGTCATCGTCACGCACTTCCATCCCGACCACATC
>DATEQI010000472.1:0-5218 GCA_035272805.1 Alphaproteobacteria bacterium
TGAATCTCAAGTTCCATCCCGACGAGCGCGTCGCCATCTTCATTGACGGGGCCAATCTCTACGCCGCCGCGCGGTCCCTTGGCTTCGACATCGACTATAAGCGGCTGTTGGTACTCTTCGGCGAGGAGTGCCATCTGGTCCGCGCCTTCTACTATACGGCGCTGATCGAGGACCAGGAGTACTCGCCCCTTCGTCCGCTGGTCGATTGGCTCGACTACAACGGCTACACCATGGTGACCAAGCCCACCAAGGAGTTCACCGACGCCATGGGCCGGCGCAAGATCAAGGGCAACATGGACATCGAGCTTGCCATCGACGTGATGGAGATGGCCGAACGGCTCGACCATATCGTGCTCTTCTCGGGCGACGGCGACTTCCGCCGGCTCGTCGAGGCGGTGCAGCGCAAGGGCGTGCGCGTGTCGGTCGTCAGCACGATCCGCTCGCAGCCGCCCATGGTGGCCGACGAGCTGCGGCGCCAGGCCGACAGCTTCGTCGAGCTGCAGGATCTCGCGCCTCAGATCCAGCGCATGCATCATCACCGCGAGCCAGGGGAGAACGTGCGGGAGAACGTGCGGGAGAACGTGCGGGAGAACATGCGCGAGAACGCGCGGGAGAATATGCGCGAGAACGCGCGGCGCAACGACGATCAGGACGACATGTACGGCACCGATTGAGGCCCCGCCCGGAGCGCGGCGCCATGCGCGAGCCGGGCCGCGACTGCCGTCTCTGTCCGCGGCTTGCGGCATTCCGCAAGCGCAATCGCCAGCACTTTCCGGATTTTCACAATTCGCCCGTGCCCTCCTTCGGCGGCGCCGAGGCGCGGCTTCTCGTCGTCGGCCTGGCCCCCGGCCTCAAGGGAGCCAACCGCACCGGCCGCCCCTTCACCGGCGATTACGCCGGCGATCTGCTCTACGCCACGCTCGCCAAGTTCGGCTTTGCCAGGGGCGCTTACGGCGCCGAGGCGACGGACGGCCTCAGGCTCGCGGCGGCCCGCATCACCAACGCGGTGCGCTGCGTCCCGCCCGAGAACAAGCCGAGCGCCGCCGAGGTCGCGACCTGCCGCGGCTTCCTCGCGGCGGAGATCGCAGCCCTTCGGCACCTCGGCGCCATCCTCGCCCTAGGTGCCATCGCGCATGCCGCGGTGGTGGCGAGCTTCGGCCTCAAGCCCGCCCGCTGCGCCTTCGCCCACGGCGCCGAGCACGCGCTCTCGCCCCGCCTCCGTCTCTTCGACAGCTATCACTGCTCGCGCCTCAACACCAATACCGGGCGCCTCACGCCGGCCATGTTCGAGGCCATCTTCGCGCGCATCGTAGCCCATCTGGCGATCAAGGATCGAGGTTAGAGCGTGCACCCCGGCCTCGCCGGGGCGAGGACACAGATGGCGACATCAAGAAAACGCCCGTCATTGCGAGGCGCCGAAGGCGCCGAAGCAGTCCAGAGACGCTATCGCACCCAGCGCCCTGCCCCGGCGTACGCCGGGGTTCGCTGCGCTCGCAATGACGGTTATCCTCAGGTGGGACGAACTTCCGAATCGAGACACTAGGCTTTCGCGCGCAGGATGCGGGCCTTGTCGCGCTGCCACTCGCGCGCCTTCTCGCTAGCGCGCTTGTCCACCTTGCGCTTGCCATGCGCCAAGCCGAGCTGCACCTTGGCGATGCCGCGCTCGTTGAAATAGACGGAGAGCGGCACGAGCGTCGCCCCCTCGCGCTGGACGAAGCCCGAGAGCCGGTCGACCTGGCGCCGGTGCAGCAGGAGCTTGCGCGGCCGCCGCGTCTCGTGGTTGAAGCGGTTGGCGGCTTTGTACTCGGGGATATAGGCGTTATAGAGCCAGAGCGCCCCTTCGGACGGCCCGGCGTAGGCGTCGTTCAGATTGCCGCGACCGTCGCGCAGCGCCTTCACCTCGCTGCCGGCGAGCACGATCCCCGCCTCGACGGTCTCCTCGATCGAGTAATCGTGGCGGGCGCGGCGGTTCTGGGCGACGGTGCGGGGTAGTGTCACTCGGCGGCGCTGCGCTCGCCGCGCTTCAGGAGGCCGAGATGAGCCATGGCGTCGCGCACCTTGGCCTTCGTCGTGTCCTGAATCTCGCAGAGCGGCAGGCGCACGTCCGCGCTGCACAGGCCCAAGAGGCTCGCCGCGTATTTGACGGGCGCCGGGCTGGTCTCGGTGAAGAGTGCGAGGTGGAGCGGCATCAGGCTCTCGTTGAGCTCTTGCGCGCGCTTGAGATTGCCTTTCTGCCAGGCTTCGTGCATTCCGGCGCAGAGTCTCGGGGCGACGTTCGAGGTCACCGAGATGCAGCCGTGCCCGCTGCCGGCGAGAAAGGCCAGCGCCGTGCCGTCCTCCCCCGAGAGAATCGAGAATTTGCCGCCGATCGCGAGCTTGGTGCGCAACGGCCGCGTCAGATCGTTGGTCGCGTCCTTGACGCCCACGATGCGCGGCAGCTTGGCCAAGCGCGCCATGGTCTCGACCGTCATGTCGACGACCGAGCGCGGCGGGATGTTGTAGATGATGATCGGCAGCGCGCAGGAGTCGTGGATCGCCTTGAAGTGGCGATAGAGGCCCTCCTGAGTCGGCTTGTTGTAATAGGGCGTCACCACGAGCTGGGCGTCGGCCCCCGCCTTCTCGGCGTGGCGAGCGAAGCCGATCGCCTCCTCGGTCGAGTTGGAGCCGGTCCCGGCGATGACGGGGACCCGGCCCTTTGCCACCTCGACGCAGAGCTCGGTCACGCGTTCATGTTCCTTGTGGCTCAAGGTGGGCGATTCGCCGGTCGTGCCGCAAGGCACGAGACCGTGGATGCCCTCCTTGATCTGCCAGTCGACAAAGGACTGGAAGGCCTTCTCGTCGACCGCTCCCGCGCGGAAAGGCGTGATCAGCGCGGTCAAACATCCCTTGAACATGGCTGTCGTCCTCGCTTTCGGGCTTCCTCCCCAAAGGACGATAGCGCCGCAAGACGCCGCGAGCAAGCCTTGCGCGGGAGGGCGGTGCGAGGAGTAGGCCCTCGCGCCCTTACGACGAGCCTATACGACAAGCCTTGGCGGGATCGCCGCTTGCGCTTAAGATTTCGACTGTCCGAGCGCTTGCTCCGCGCTCGCCTGGGACAAGGAAAGCAAGGGGAGGCCGTGAGACCCTTTCTCTGGATGATCGTGGTGGCCCTGGGCTTGGGCCTTGCCGGCGGCGCCCGCGCCCAAGGGACGAAGCTTTCGAGCCACGACCAGGAGATCTACCGCGCCGCCTTCAAAGCCGCAGAGAGCGGCCGTTGGAGCCAGGCGACCTCGCTCGCCTCCGAGGCGCGCGACCGCTTGCTCGCCAAGGCGGTCGAGTGGCTCTACCTGGCGCGCCCCTCGAGCGGCGCCAGCTTCGACGAAATCGCGGCCTTCATTAAGCAAAATCCCGACTGGCCTTGGCAAAATAGCCTGCACGAGCGCGCCGAGGAGGCAATTCCCGACGATTTGGCGCCTTCGGCCGTGCGGGGCTGGCTCGAGGCCAACCCGCCCGTCTCCGCGACCGGCAATATCCGCTATGCCGAGGCGCTGCTCGCGACCGGCGAGGCGCAGCGGGGAACCGAGCTCCTGCGCAAGGTCTGGATCGAAGGCAATCTGGGCGAGCGCCAGGAGCAGATCCTGATGTTCAAGCACCACGAGCTCATCCGACTCGAGGACCATGTCGCGCGCCTGGATCGGCTGCTGTGGAGCGGGCAAGCGCAAGCCGCGCGGGAGATGTTGCGGCGCGTCGACAAGGACCACGCGGCCCTCGCCGACGCGCGCCTCTTGCTCCAGGGGCTCGAGCCCGGCGTCGAAGCCGCCCTCCGCCGCGTGCCGCAGAGCCTGAGCGACGATCCGGGCCTCGCCTTCGACCGCCTGCGCTGGCGCGTGCGCAAAGATCGCGACGACGAGGCGCGCGAGATCCTCAAGCAGCCGCCTGCCGTTCTCGTGCGGCCCGAGCTCTGGTGGCGCGAGCGCGCGATCGAGATCCACCGCGCCTTCGCCCAAGGCTACTACTCGGAAGCTCAGCGCATGGCCGAGGACCACGGCCAGCCGCCCGGCACGCGCGGCTACGCCGAGGGCGAGTGGATCGCAGGCTGGATAGCACTTCGGCTGCTCAAGGACCCCTCTTCAGCACTCGCGCATTTTCAACGAATGGCGGAGGCGGTGCAGTATCCGGTGAGCCGCGCGCGCGCTGAGTACTGGAGGGCGCGCGCGCTCGGCGCGATGGGCAAGAGCAAGGAAGCGGAGGAGGTCTATGCCTCCGCCGCGCATTACGGCATGACCTACTATGGCCAGCTCTCGGCCCTTCAACTCGATCCGGCCTCGCGTCCCGCGCTGCCGGCAGCCCCCGAGCCCTCGCTTGCCCAGCGCGAGGCATTCAACGCCCGCGAGCTGGTACGCATCGTCCGCGAAATCGCCGAGATCGGCGAGGACGACGTCGAGGAAGCCTTCATCAAGCGCCTGGCCGCACTTGCGACCTCGCCGGAGGAGGCGGCACTGGTGGCCTCCCTCGCGATCGAGGAGTCGCGGCCCGATCTCGCCGTGCGGCTCGCGCGCCAGACCTGGCACGGCGAGATGCCGCTCACGGCGGAGGGCTATCCCCTCGTGCCGCTGCCGGCATCCAACCCCACCGAGCAGGCACTCGTACTCTCCGTGATCCGTCAGGAAAGCGCCTTCGACGCAAGAGCGGTGAGCTCGGCGGGCGCGCGCGGGCTCATGCAGGTCATGCCCATGACCGCGCGCAAGACGGCCGGCGTGCTCGGCCTCGGCTTTGCCGCGACCAAGCTCACCCAGGATCCCCACTACAACATCCGCCTGGGCAGTGCCATCCTCGCCCACAACCTCGACGAATTCGGCGGCAATTACGTGCTGGCGCTCGCCGCCTACAATGCGGGCCTCTCGCGCGTGTACGAGTGGATCCGCGAGTACGGCGATCCGCGCTTGCCCCAGATCGATGCGATCGATTGGATCGAGATGATCCCCTTCGAGGAGACGCGCAACTACCTGCAGCGAGTCCTCGAGTCGCTCCACATCTATCGCGAGCGCCTCGCCGGAACGCGGCTCAGCCTCGAGCTCGAGAAGGATTTGGGGGCGGCGAGGAATTAAGTGCCGCAGAGCGGACGTGTCCGAGTGGCGATCCGCGTTCCCGCGTGCCGAGATACCTAAGACCGTCGAGGCCGACATGACGGACCCAAGGCTCGCCGGCATTCGCGCCGCGGTATTCGATGCCTATGGCA
>DATEQI010000473.1:0-10327 GCA_035272805.1 Alphaproteobacteria bacterium
AAGGCGGCCGAGATCGAGATCTGGCTGCCGGTGGCCGACGCGATCACGCTCGAGCCGGATGCGGACGTGAGGCTCTTCCTCAACATAGCCCCGGAGCAATCGGTCGCGGGCGTCTTGCGCTACGCGAGCTACGCGGCGAGCGTGGCGCCCGACGGCCTGCTCGCCTACCGGCTCAAGGCGGTCTTCGCGGACGACACCGCGATCCCGCGCATCGGCCTCAGGGGTACGGCCAAGGTCTACGGCGAGCGCGTGTCGCTCTTCTATTATCTGATGCGCCGGCCGATCACGGTGGCGCGCCAAATGTTCGGCTTCTGATGGTCGACCTCACCCTCGAGCGCGGCCCCCTCATGCTGCCCTCGTTGCGCGAGGAGGTGGCTCTCTACCCAGGCCCGCCGGCACTCGACGGCTCGCCGAGCTGGACGCTCCACGATCCCGTGCGCAATCAATTCTTCCGCATCGGCTGGCCCGCCTTCGAGATTCTGTCGCGCTGGGAGGAGGGCAGTGCCGAGAAGGTGGCGGAGCGGGTGCGCCGGGAGACCACGCTCGATCCCGACGCCGAGGAGGTCGAGGCGGTGGCGGGCTTCCTCCTGCGCAACGACCTCTTGCAGGCGAAGGGCCCCCAGGCGACCGCGCGTCTCAGCGCCAAGGCCGCGCGCATGCGCCAGAACTGGGCCATGTGGCTGCTCAAGAACTATCTCTTCCTGCGCGTGCCGCTCGTCCGTCCCGACCGCTTTCTCGCCGCCACCTATCCGCTCGTCGCCTGGGTCTATAGCCGCGGCTTCGCCATTGCGGTCGGCCTCATCGGTCTCGTCGGGCTCTATCTCGTCGGCCGCCAGTGGGACGATTTCACCGACACCTTCAGCTATTTCTTCACGCTCGAGGGGGTCGTGTGGTTCGCCTTGGCGCTCACCGCACTCAAGGTGGTGCACGAGTTCGCGCACGCTTATACCGCCAAGCGCTTCGGCTGCCGCGTGCCCACCATGGGCCTGGCGCTGCTCGTGCTCTGGCCGGTGCTGTTCACCGACGTGACCGAGGGCTGGAAGCTGCGCTCGCGGCGCCAGCGTCTTGCCATCGGCTCGGCAGGGGTGCTCGGGGAGCTCGTCTGCTGCGCACTCGCGCTCTGCGCCTGGGGCTTCCTTCCGAACGGACCCTTGCGCAGCGCCGCCTTCGTGCTCGCCACCTCGACCTGGGTGACCACGATCCTCCTCAACATGAGCCCGTTCATGCGCTTCGACGGCTATTTCGTGCTGTCGGACTTCCTCGAGACGCCCAATCTCCACCTGCGCGCCTTTGCCCTTGCGCGCTGGTGGCTGCGCGAGGTGCTGCTGGGCCTGGGCGAGCCGGCACCCGAGGAGCTGCCTGCCGGCCGGCGCCGCTTCCTCATCGCCTTCGCCTTCGCCACCTGGGTCTACCGCTTCACCGTCTTCCTCGGCATTGCCGCCTTCATCTATTCCTTCGCCATCAAGCTTGCCGGCCTGGCGCTCGGCGCCATCGAGGTCGCCTATTTCCTGGTGCGGCCCATCCTCATGGAGGCCCGCGCCTGGTGGGTCCTCAGACACCGCATCCGCTTCGGCCCGCGCCCGCTCGCCACGCTTGCGGCCGCAGCACTCCTCGCGGCGGCACTCCTCGTTCCCTGGCACTCGAACCTCCAGGCGCCGGCGCTCCTCAAGAGCCGCGAGCACGCCGACGTCTTCACGCCGCTCGAAGGGGCGCAGGTGGCGGCGCTTCTCGTCAAGGCAGGCGAGCGCGTGCAAAAGGACGCCCTCTTGGCACAGCTCGTCTCGCCCGACCTCGAGCACAAGATCGCGGAGGCGAAGCAGGAGGTGGCCATCCTCGAGTGGCAATTGAGCGCGCAAGGGGTGGACCCGAGCCTGCTCGCGCGCAGCCGCGTGGCGGAGCAGCAGTACCAGTCGGCCCTCGCCGAATACCGCTCGCTCATGGACGAGAAGCGCAACCTCGCGATCACCGCCCCCATCGCGGGCGAAGTGGTCGACCTCATCGACGGCTTCGCGGTCGGCGACTGGATGCCGGCGAAGACGCGCATTCTCTCCATCGTCGAGCCCGGCGATGTCGAGCTCGAGGCCTATGTCTACGAGGCGGACCTCGGCCGCATCGAGCCCGGTTTTGAGGCGGTGTTCTATCCCGAGGCCGACAGCCGCCACGCGCTACGCGCCAAGGTGGCCACGATCGACCGCGCCAGCACGAGGATGCTGAGCGAGCCCTACCTCGCCTCCAAATACCGCGGCCCCATCGCCGCGCGCGAGCTCAAACACGACGAGCTGGTGCCCGACCGCACCATCTACCGCGTCACCTTGCTCCCCGACGATGCCGCCGTGAAGGTCGCGCGCGTGGTGCGCGGCCGGGTGGTCGTGCGCGGCCGGCCCGAGAGCCTGCTCGCGCGCGCCTGGCGCGCCGTGGTGGCGGTCGCCATCCGCGAGAGCGGCGTTTAAGCGCGCTCCCTGCCGCAAACATGATCCGTGCGGCAGGCGATCGCGATTCGGTCGAGGCTGCTCTGCAATGAGGGGCCTTGTCGGACTGATCCGGTCAGGAGCTATGGACAGAGCGGAATCGGCACAAGGTCCACGGGACGACTGGAGCCGACGCGCAGGCAGCCGTTGATCCATCTCCCCGAGTAGAGCTCGCCGTCGGCGAGGCGCAGGGTGCCATGACCATTCGGCACCCCACCTAGGAACTGACCGGAGTAGCGGTTGCCGTTTGCCCATAGATAGACGCCCGGCCCGACGGGAACGCCCTCCTCCAGCCTGCCCTGATAGCGCTCGGTTGCTTTCCCGTTGCGATACCACTGGAGCACCCCCCTGCCCTCGGCGACGCCATGCGCGCAGGGCCCGCTCCAGCTGACGCTGATGTCCGGCTGCGGGTTGCCGCTCACCCGGCAACCATTCTGGTCGGCAACCCAATGCGCCTGAAACTGGCTCTGCCGCGGCTGCGCCTCCGCCTCGGCAAGCATGATCACGGCAACTCCCACGCCCAACGCGATCCGCCACATTCGCCGTCTCCCCATTGTCGACAAGTCTCCGCAGTCGCGCACTCCCCCCCGATATTCATCCACCCCTTCGCCCCACGCCTCTCAACGTCAGCAGGGAGGCGCTCAATCCGGCGCCTTGAGCCGGTAGCCGACCGCGGTTGTCACCAGGCGGCGCACGAGGTCGACCGCGAGCTCGCCGCAACGGTGCGGCAGCGGGCCGCGTTCGACTCACACCAGGTCCATCCGCAGTTGTCGCCCGACCGCCCGAGCGGCGCGCGTAAGCGTGCCAAGCGTTACGGACTCGTTCGCGGGATCGAGAACCCGGTCGAGCTGCGCGCGGCTCGTTTTCATCCGCTTGGCCAGCGCCGACTTAGACAAGCGCTGCTGCCGCATGAGGGTAGCGAGCTGACGGGCGATGACGCGTTTGATCGCGCGTGCCGTCAGCTCTTCATGGATGCCCTCTTCCTTCAAAAAATCGTCGAAGGACGTTCCGATCCGACCCCTCCGTTTCATGCGATCTCCTTCATTCGCTTCAAGGCCAAATCGCGGTCTGCATCCGGCAACTTCTGGGTCTTTTTGATAAACGCGTGCAAAAGCACCATCCGCCCTTCGTGAATGCAGAAGAGCACGCGAGCGATACGGCCCCGCGGCAGCTCGTAGAAAACAGCGGGAAGCCGTTTCACTTGCGCCTCTGAGGGGAATGTACCAGGATTGGTACGTCAACGCAAGAACAGCATACCCTCCCGCCGCTAATTTCAATCCGGCGCCTTGAGCCGGTAGCCGACCCCGGTCTCGGTCAGGAGATAGCGCGGCCGGGTCGGGTCCTCCTCGAGCTTCTGACGCAGGCTGCGGACGTAGACCCGCAGGTATTGGATGTTCTCGGCGTTCGCCGGGCCCCACACTTCGCGCAGGATGAATTCGTGCGTGAGCACGCGGCCGGCCTGGCTCACCAGCAGGCGCAGAACATCGAACTCCTTGACGGAGAGCCTCACCTCGCGGCCGCCGAGTGTCACCAGGCGGCGCACGAGGTCGACCGCGAGCTCGCCGCAGCGGTAGACGGGCGGGGCGCCCTGCTCCTGCAACCGCCGTCTGAGTGCCGTGCGGATGCGGGCGTTCAATTCCTCCATGCCGAAGGGCTTGGTCACGTAATCGTCGGCGCCGAGATCGAGGGCCTGCACCTTGCCGCTCTCGTCCGCGCGCACGGAGAGGATGATGATCGGCACCGCGGACAGCTTGCGGATGCGCTGGATGACCTCCTTCCCATCGATGTCCGGGAGGCCGAGATCGAGGATGACGATGTCGGGCTTCTCCCGTACCGTCTTCTCGATGGCCTCGCTGCCCGTCTCCGCGAGGCTCACCTCATAGCCCTCTTCCGCGAGCCCGGCGTTGAGAAAGCGGCGGATCGACTTCTCGTCGTCGACCACCAGCACATGGTGGGCCTTGCTCACGCCGGCGCGCCCGCTTCCAACTCGCCCCCCGTCTTGGCCGGCAAGGGCAATGTGATGGTGAACACGGCACCGCGGCGATCCGCGCGATTTGCCGCGCGCAAGGTCCCTCCGAGCGCCTCGACGAAGCCGCGGCAGATGGCGAGGCCCAGGCCCGTTCCAGGCGGGCGCTTGTCGCCGTCGGCGGCCACGCGGTGGAACTTGTCGAAGATGCGCTCGAGATGATCCGGCGGAATGCCGGGTCCCTCGTCGGAGACCTCGAGCTGGAGCCGGTCCCCGCTGCGGCGCGCGGAAACCCGGATCGGCGAGCCCGCGGGCGCATATTTGGCCGCATTGTCGATGAGGTTGAAGAGCGCCTGCTCGAGCAGCGTCGCGTCACCGGAGATCATCGGGAGATCGGCCGCGACCTCCACCTCGACGCGGTGGTGCGAGACGAGCCGCGCGGCGCGCCTGAGCGAGGTCTCGAGAAGCTCGCCCACGTCCAGCACCTGGCGCTTGATGGGCAGCGCCCCCGATTCGAGCCGCGACATGTCGAGAAGATTTCCGACGAAGCGATTGAGCCGCTCGGCCTCCTCCTGGATGGTCGCGATGAGCTCGCCCTTGACCCGCGGATCGACCGGGTCCTTGAGCGTCTTGAAGGTGGTAATCGAGCCGATGATGGAGGCGAGCGGCGTGCGCAAGTCGTGCGAGATCGAGGTGAGAAGCGTCGAGCGCAGCCGGTCCGCCTCGGCCGCGATGCGTGCCTCGTCGATGTCCTCTGCGAGATGCACGCGCTCGATGGCCACGGCAATGAGGTCGGAAAGCGCGTCGAGCAGACGGCGCTCGTCCGGCGTCAAGATCGGGCCGGGCCGATCCCGATCGAGGCCGAGCACGCCGACGATGCCGCGCCCCGTGCGCATGGGAAGGAACAACCGCCGAGCCCCCGGGAGCGTGTCCGAGGCGCGGCCCGCAGCCTGGTTATGCGCCCACGTCCATTTGGCGGCGGCGAGATCGGACTCGTCGAGCTCGTCCTCGGGCGGGTAGCCCGCGCGCACGGCGATCTGCCCCTTCTCCGGCAAAAGAACGACGATGCGCACCTTGAGGAGGGCGGCGACCTGGTAGCAGAACGCCCACAGCAGGTCGTCGAGGTCGTTCGTTGCCGCGAGCTTCCGGCTGAAGGTATAGAGCTCGGTCGCGTCCTTCGCGCGCCGCTGGGCGCTCAGCACCTGCTCGCGGGTCCGCGCGGTCAGGTTGCTCGTCAGCACGGCGACGATGCTGAAGAAGATCAGCGCCATCACGTTGGCCGGGTCGGAGATCGTGAAGGTGTAGATCGGCGGCAGGAAGAAGAAGTTGTAGGTGAGAACGCTCAAGAGCACGGCGAAGAGCGAGGGCATGAGGCCATAGGCGACGGCGGTGAAGAGGATGGCGGCAAGATAGACGAGGGAGATGTTCGGCAGATGCACGAAGGCGTCGATGGCGAGTGCTATCAAGGTGGCGGCGGCCACCATGCCGACGGTCACCACATAGGGCAGGAAATCGAACGGCTCGCCGCCCGGGCGCGTCTCCACGTTCTTCGGCGGGATCGGCTTCCCCTCGCTCGTCACCACCTGCACGCCGATGTTGTTGGCCTTGCGGATCAAATCGTAGATGACGGAGCCGCGCAGCAGCTCCTGCCAGCGCGAGCGCTGGGACTTGCCCACGAGGATGCGCGTGACATTGTTCGAGCGCGCATAGGCAAGCACGTCGTCGGCGACGCGGCGGCCTGGAATGGTGACGGCCTCGCCCCCCAGGCGCTCGGCCAGGCGAAGGGTGTCGGCGATGCGGTCGCGCTCGACCTCCGAGAGCCGGTGGTGGCGCGAGGTCTCGATGTAGATGACGCTCCATTTCGCCTTCAGCTCGTCGGCGACGCGCCTCGCCTGCCGCACCACCTGGGCCGAGCCCGGGCTCTCGCTCACGCAGGCCAGCACGCGCTCCCCCGCCGCCCACGGGCCGCTGATGGCGTGCGCCTGCATGTAGCTCAGCATCTGCTCGTCGACACGCTGTGCCGCGCGGCGAAGCGCCAGCTCGCGGAGTGCGGTGAGGTTTCCCGGCGAGAAGTAGTGCCTGAGCGCGCGCTGCGCCTGGCGGGGAACGTAGACCTTGCCCTCGTTGAGGCGCTGGATGAGGTCCTCGGGCGTCAGGTCGACGACCTCGATCTCGGCGGCCTGGTCGATGACGCTGTCGGGGATGGTCTCGCGCACGCGGATGCGCGTGATCTGCGCGACGACATCGTTGAGGCTCTCGAGGTGCTGCACGTTGAGCGTGGTGTAAACGTCGATGCCGGCCGCGAGCAGCTCCGCCACATCCATGTGGCGCTTGGGATGGCGGGAGCCCGGCGCGTTCGAGTGCGCGAGCTCGTCGACGAGCACGAGCTCGGGCGCGCGCTGCAGCACGGCGTCGATATCCATTTCCTCAAGCACATGGCCGCGGTATTCGACGCGGCGGCGCGGAACGATCTCGAGGCCGCGCAGGAGGCGCTCCGTCTCGATGCGGCCATGGGTCTCGACCACGCCGACGACGACGTCCACCCCCTCGCGCCGGCGCTGGGCCGCGGCGAGCAGCATCTCGTAGGTCTTGCCGACGCCGGGTGCGGCACCGAGGAAAATCTTGAGCTTGCCGCGGCGCTCTTGCGCGGCGGCCGCGAGCAGCGCCTCGGGCGACGGGCGGTTCTCGCGATCGCTCTGGTCGGGTTGGCTCATCGGACCGCTAACCCCGCAACAGGATCGAAGCCGAGAAAGCCGGAATCGGGCGACTATAGCCGATCACGCGCGGCCCGCGCCCGGAAATCCGCCGTCTCGCGAAGCACTACTGCGCGCTGCCGCCGGCACCTTGCTCCGCGGCGCCGGCAGGTGACGGCCGCCTGAGGCGCCCCTCGCCCAAGAGAAGCAGGATGGGTGCTGCAATGAAGATCGAGGAGGAGGTGCCGATCACGATGCCCACCAGGAGCACGATGGCGAACTCCCGGAGCGTGCTGGCGCTCATGATGGCGAGCGGCAGGATGGCGAGGAACACGGTGCCCGAGGTCGCGATCGTACGGCACAGCGTCTCGTTGATGCTGCGGTCGATCAGCTCGCGCAGCGGCATCCGCCGATAGAGACGCAGATTCTCCCGCACCCGGTCGTAGACCACGACCTTGTCGTTGATCGAATAGCCCATGATCGTCAGGATCGCGACGATGCTGGTCACGTTGAATTCGAATCGCGTGAGCCCGTAGACGCCGACGATCTTGGTGACGTCGAGGAGGAGCGTCGCGGTCGCCGCGACGCCGAACTGCCACTCGAAGCGGAACCAGATGTATCCGAGCATCGCCAGCATGGCGACGCCCAGCGCCATGAGTCCGTTTTGGAAGAGCTCGCCGCTCACGGTGGCACCGACGGCCTCCACGCTCGGAAGCGTCGTGTCGGGGAAATTCCGCTCCAAGGTGGCGCGCACCTTGGTGACCGCCTCCTGCTGCGCCGAGTCGCCGCCCGGCTGGCGCTCGAGCCTGATTTCGACATCGTAGGGCGAGCCGAACTCCTGCAGCTCCATCGGCCCGAGATGGAGCGCTTCGAGCGCCGGCCTCAGCTTGGTGAAGTCGACCGGGTCCTTCATATGGGCCTGGATCGCCACTCCGCCGCGAAAATCGATGCCGAGATTGAGCCCCGGGTAGAAGGCCAGGATGATCGAGCTGATGCTGAGCACGGCGGAGACGATGAGGCCGGCGAACCGTCCGTTCATGAACGGAATCGTCGTGTCGTCAGGCACAAGGCGGGGTCCAAACACGAGATTCCTCCTCAGGCAAGCAGCGCCTTCGGCCGCGCTCGGCGCAGCCAAAGGGCGATGAACAGTCGGACGACCACGATCGCGGTGAACATCGAGGTCATGATGCCGAGGCTGATCGTGACCGCGAAGCCCTTGACCGGCCCCGATCCCAGCATGAACAGGATCATCATCTTCAGAAGCGTCGTCAGGTTCGCGTCGATGATCGTGGACATGGCCTTGGAGAAGCCCGTCTGGATCGCCGACACCGGGCCGCGGCCCTTGCGCGCCTCCTCGCGGATGCGCTCGTTGATGAGGACGTTGGCGTCGACCGACATGCCGACGGTCAAGAGGATGCCCACGATGCCGGGGAGCGTGAGGCTCGCCTGGAGCAGCGACAGCAGGCCCATGAGCATGCAGAGATTGATGACGAGGCCCAAGGAGGCGAAGACGCCGAACAGGCGATAGAAGAAGATCATGAAGGCGACGACGAACGCGCCTCCGATCGTGCAGGCGTAGATGCCGGTGCGAATGGCGTCGGCCCCCAGATTGGGTCCGACCGTCCGCTCCTCGATGATCTTGAGCGGGGCCGGAAGGGCGCCGCCTCGCAAGAGGATGGCGAGGTCGTTGGCCCCGGCCGCGGTGAAGCGGCCGCTGATCTGGCCGCGGCCGAAGATCGGCTCCCGAATCACCGGCGCGCTGATGACGCGATTGTCCAGCACGATCGCCAGCGAGCGCCCCACGTTCTTCGTCGTCACGGCGCCGAACTCCCGGGCGCCCACCGAATCGAAGGTGAAATTCACCACCCATTCGCCGTTCTGCGAGTTGGTGCCGGCCTGCGCGTCGGTCAAATGCGAGCCGTCGACGTCGACGAGCCGCTGAACGAGATAGCGGCCCCCTCCGTGCCCCGCATCGGCGGTGCCCGGCAAGTATTCCGTGCCGGGCGGCGCCGGAGCGCCCGGAGCGGGCGTCTCCAGGCTGAGAAGATGGAACGAGAGCTTCGCCGTGGTGCCCAACAAGCGCTTCAAGCGGTCCGGATCCTGCACCCCCGGAAGCTGGACCACGATGCGGTCCGTTCCCTGCCTGGCGATCTCCGGCTCGTTCACCCCGGTCTCGTCGATGCGACGGCGGACGATCTCGATCGAGCGCGCGACTGCGTCATTCGCCCGCTCCCGTGCGACGACCTCCGTGGGCGTCAAGGCAAGCTCGCCGCCCTCGCCCGAGGTGATCTGGTACTCGGGCGCCGCAGCACTTCCGACAATCGGCTGAAGGGCGGCTCTCGCGTCATCGATCCGGCTCGAGTCGCGCACCTTGAAGCGGACGGCCCCTCCCTCTATGCGCAGGTCGGTGTAGAGAATGTTCGCCGTCCTGAGCACGCGGCGGACGCCGTCGAGGACATTCTCGAGCCGCTCGCGCTCCGCCGCCTCGGTGTCGACCTTGAGCAGCAGGTAGCTGCCGCCCTTGAGGTCCAGGCCGAGGTGAATCTGCCGCTCGAACGGAAGGAAGCGCAGCACGTTCTGCCCCACGATGTTGGGCAGCGCCAACATCACGCCAACGAGACAAGCGAGGCCGATAGCGATGATTTGCCATCGGGTATAGAACATCACCCCTCCATTCCACCTCAGACAGGGGACCGCTCCCGACGCGCAGTACTCATGCCGACGAAGTGGGACCCAATCGCCCTTGCGCTCGGCGGACCGGCGCTGCGAGGACCCTGGTGAGCCCGTCCGCCTCGCGCAGGCCGCAAAAGCGCGCCATGATAGCGAGCTTCCGCTCCCAGCACCAGACGGGTTTCGGGTTGATTTTCAGGAGCTTGGTCTGCCTATCCCGCGCCCGGTGCAGGGCCGCGGAGCGCCTTGGGTGCGGCCTTCGGCACTACTTCTTTTGCTGCGCCAGCTCGTCGAGCGCCAGGTTGAGCTCGAGCACGTTCACGCGAGGCTCGCCGAAGATGCCGAGCGTGCGCCCCTCGGTCATTCTGGCGACGAGGGCCGCGACATCGCCTTCATTGAGATTGCGCGCCTTGGCCACCCGGGGAACCTGGAACTGCGCCGCCGCCGGCGTGATATGCGGATCGAGGCCGCTGCCCGAGGCCGTCACCAGGTCGACCGGGACCGGCTTCGCGGGATTTTCCGCGTGGAGC
>DATEQI010000474.1:0-10013 GCA_035272805.1 Alphaproteobacteria bacterium
TGCAGGACCGCTACGAAATCGGTGTCGTCAACAAAATGGCTCTGCCGGTCTGGCCGTCGCTGCGCGATGCCACGTTCCGCCGCGGCGACAGGCCTTGGCGGCGCTGGGCGCGCTGGCGGCGTGGCATGTACACCTCGAACGGTGCCGCCCTCTGCGTAGCCATCCGCTCCGATCGCAAGCTGCCTCTGCCGGACCTGTTCGTGATGTCGCTGCTGGCGCCGTTCAAGGGCTACTTCCCCGGCTACTCGCGCGCCATCGCGGAGCAGCGCAACCGGCTGACCTGGAGCGTGCTGAAGGCGCACACGCGCAATCGTACCGGCGTGGTGACGCTGCGCTCGGCGGAGCCGACCGAGCCGCCCTGTGTCGATTTCCGCTACTTCGACTCGACCGACGACCCGGCGGGTGCCGATCTGCGAGCCGTAGTGGCGGGCATCCGCTTCGCGCGCCGCCTCGCCGCCCCTTTGTTGAGCTCCGGCGCCATTGCCGCGGAGGAGGTGCCGGGACCGGAGGTCGAAACCGATGCGGAATTGGCGCAATTCGTGCGCGACCATGCCTGGGGCCATCATGCCTGCGGCACCTGCGCGATCGGTGCGGCCGAGACCGGCGGCGTGCTGGGCAGCGATTTTCGTGTGCACGGCACCGCCGGACTGCGCGTGGTGGACGCCTCGGTGTTTCCCCGTATTCCCGGCTACTTCATTGCCAGTGCGGTGTGCATGATCGCGGAAAAGGCGGCGGACATGATCCTGGCGGATGCCATGGGGTAACCAGGGGCGCTGGTGCATCGAGCCGATTCCGCAGCAGTCGTTCTGGTGCGGTTCGGGTCATGCCGTTCAAGCGCAATGCCGCTCGTCGTCACCGCATTCCAATCCTGAATGTCGATTGGACCTAGGCGACTCCTTGGAGTGTCCCCGATCCGACCGGACGTGAAGACCGGCCGCGCTCTCGCTACCGTCCTCGGGATACCGGGGCCAGCGCGTCCGAGGTGCCGATCGACCCGCCGCACCGGCTTTGTCGCCGGTCGCGGGGGCGCTATATTCCTGCCATGACCACGCTCACGCCGGAGCTGTTGCTGCGCGCCTATGCCGCCGGCATCTTCCCGATGGCCGACAGCCGGGCGAGCCGGCATCTCTATTGGCTCGATCCCGAGTGGCGCGGCATTCTGCCGCTCGAGCGCTTCCACGTACCGCGGCGGCTCTGCAAGACGGTGCAGCAGAGACGCTTCGAGGTGCGCGTCGATTCGGCCTTTCGCGAGGTGATCTCGCGCTGCGCCGAGCCTCACGAGGGACGGCCCGAGAGCTGGATCAACCCGGACATCGAGCATCTCTACGCAGCACTTCACGAGATGGGGACGGCGCATTCCGTCGAGTGCTGGCAAGACGACGAGCTCGTGGGCGGGCTCTACGGCGTGGCGCTCGGTGCCGCCTTCTTCGGCGAGAGCATGTTCGGCCGCGTGCGCGACGCGAGCAAGGTCGCACTCGTCCATCTCGCGGCCCGGCTCGTCCACGGCGGCTTCACGCTGCTCGACACGCAGTTCGTCACCAAGCATCTGCAGCAGTTCGGCGCCATCGAGATCGCGCGCGCGGAGTATCGCAAGCGCCTTGCCGCGGCACTCAGGCGAAGTGCGGCCTTTCAGCCGGACTTGCCGGAGGAAGCACTCTTCGGATTCTTGCAGTCGACGACCCAGAGATCGTAGACGGGATGCTCGAGGGCCGAGAGCGCCGGGCTCGAGGCGAACATCCAGCCGCTGAAGAGGAGACGGGGCTCCTCATCGGCCTTCTTCTCGCGGATCTCGAGGAAGGCGACCGCCTCGGGCGGCTCCTCGGGCGGATGCTTGCGGCAGGCGCGCACGGTGATCTCGAGCGTGCCGAAGGGCTTCGTCTCGCCGACCTTGTCCTCGATCGTCGAGATGCGCGCCGTCACCTTGTCGAGGCCCTGGAGGACGGCGGTGCCTTCCTCGATCCAGGTGTCGGCACGCGCCGCCGGGGCCGCGAGTGCCAGGGAAGCGAGTGCGGCAACGAGGTGCGAGCGCGCGCGCGAGGGGTGGTGGCGTGCCACGTGCGTCCGCGGCCGCCGCTCAGCGCTTCCCGCGAAAGGGATTTTCGAGGGAGCGCACGAGATGGCTGAGCGTCTCCCGCAACTGTCCCTCATCGCACCCCATGAGCACCGCGTCCTCGAGGGCTGCCTGCGAGAGCTCGTAGATTTCCTGCAGGTTCTCGTTGAGCACCTTGATCTTCTCCACGCAGCCGAGCGGCTCGCCGCCGGGCGCGCGCCAGACGGGGAACTCGATCGCGCGGGCGCCTTTACGCAATTGCTGTCCTCTGATCTTCGGCTCGAGCAGGTGTGCCGGCTCCGCCATCACTGGGCGGGGGGGGCGCCCTGATCTTGTCCCTGGCCTTGTCCTTGGCCTTGTCCCTGGCCTTGCACCTCGCTCTGCCCCTTCCCCTGGCCCTCGCTCTGACCCTGATCGGTCGCGAGAAAGATGATCTTGCCCAGGAGCTCCTCGAGCGCCACGGTACCCTCGGTATGGGTGAGCGCGCCGCCCGACTTAAGCATCGTCTTGGAGTTGCCGGGCTCCAGTCTCAAGTATTTTCCGCCCATGAGGCCGTCGCTCGCCACCACCGCCTTGCTATCGACGGGAAGTGCTAGGCTGCGGTCCACGCTCATGGCGACCACGGCGCGGTAGTCCTTGGAGTCGAGCGTCTCGCGCGTGATGATGCCGACCTTGACGCCGCCGACGCGCACGTCGGAGCCGACGGTGAGCCCGTCGATCGAATTGAAGTCGGCGGTGACCGTGTAGCCGCCGGGCGGCCTCAGGTTCGAAGAGACATAGGCGAAGACGAGAAAGATCGCGGCGACGACCAGTACGAAGGCGCCCATGATGGTTTCGACCAGATTCTTGCCCAGCATGGCTTTCTCCCGCTCAGCTGCCCTTGCCGGGCTGAGCCGGCTTGGCCTTGTTGCGCTTCGCCTCCGCCTCCTCCACCACGCGCTTGAGGAGATGCTCGAAATCGACCGAGTCCTGGACATAGTCGAATGATTCGCCCGGCTTGAGCATCTCGCTGTCCCCGCCCGGGTCGATCTTGACGAACTTGGCGCCGAGCAGCCCTTCGCTCGCGATGATGGCAGCACTGTCGCGCGGAATCTCGACGCCGCTGCGCACGGTCAGGGTGACGACCGCCTGATCGGCCGGTGCCAGGCGTTCGCTCGACACCTCGCCGACGCGGATGCCCGCGAGGCGCACGTCCGCATGGAGCGCCAAGCCGTCGATATGGCGGTATTTCGCGTAAAGCCGGTAGCCGCTCACCGCCTTCTCGTTGACGGTAAAGGCGAACACGACGAAAAGCGCGAAGGCGACAAGGGCCACAGCACCTATGCCGATCTCGGTCGCCTCACGACTGATCTTCGCTGGCAAGACGCCCTCCCCGCCCTCTCATTCCGGACGCCACGGCTCGTAATCGCCGGTGGCCTTGGCGCGCCGTCCGCCGCGGAACTCGTGCCCGCGCGGCCGGTAGGCATTGGCTGTGCCGGTCAGGTTGGGCACATGCTCCTTGATCCAGGGACGCGTCGGGCGCTCGCCCAAGGGCGGGGCCTCGCTGGTATGGTGGAGCCAGGCGTGCCATTCGGGCGGCACGCGCGAGCCTTCGGGCTCGCCGTTGTAGATGACCCAGCGCCGCTCGCGATCGAGCCCGCCCACGTCGCGGCGCCGGCCGCCTTTCTCGCGGTAATAGCGGTTGCCGTAGGCATCGCGTCCTACGAGCTCGCCCTTGAGCCAAGTATAAAGACGGGTTCCGACACTCATGCTCGCGCGTCCTCGCTTCGCAACGCCCGCGGCCGAGGCGCTGTCGGCGCGGCCGCGGCGGCGCGGGACTATGGCATTTGGCGCTCTCCGCGTCCAGTCCTCGCGAACGCGAGCCTCGCCTGGTTTGCCCGCTGATGCCCCGCGCGCCGCGCAACGCAGCCCTGCCGGCTCGGGCCCGCGCTGGACAGGCCCACGCGCGAGCGCCTAAAGAAGCATCATGGCCGATTACTGGCGCTCCTCGGGCTTCCATCTTCTCGCGCGCGACGCGGCGGGGCATCTCCGCGTCACGGACGATTTTCTGCGCGCCTATGTACTCCGCCCCGAGATGCGCCCCGTCGAGGACTCGTGCGAGGCGGAGCAGGCGCTCCACAACGAGCTCATCGAGGAGCCGCGCCGAGCGCTGAGTGCGGCGCGCGTCCTAGCCCTTGCCGATCCCGACGCGCGGGAGAACTACCGCCTCTTCCTCGACTTGCGCGCGCGGCTCATCGCCGCGGGTACGGTCGAGGCCTGCTATGTCTCGCTCTTCGCTGGCACTCCCGTGACGCTGCCCCCGCTTTTCCTCGACCAATTGGCCCACGTCATCCTGCGCAACATTCTCGGCGAGAGCCCGGGTGGGCTGAGCGCGCGCGCGGCCGAGCTCTTCTTTCGCGCCCAGAGGATCAGCCTCGAGGGCGGGCGGATCATGGCGGCGGATGCCGAGGCCGTCGATTTCCATGCCAGTTCCGCAAACCTCGGCGGCCTCGTCCGCTTGGCACTCGCGGCCGAGCCGGTCGTCGAGCTCGACGTGCTCGACGAGCGCACGGCCGAGCGCTACTTCGGCCGCGACGAGCGTTACGACACGGTGCTCGACCTGAGCTTCGCCTCGCCCGGGCTCGACGCGCTCGCCCGCGTGCTCGAGGCCTGGGTGCGTCATCTCTTGGGCGTGGTCGTCTCGATCCAGCCCACGGCACGCGTCGCCGACGAGCGCTGGGCCTGGCATAGCGGGCTCGATGCGGACTCGAGTGCCATCCTCAACGAGCTCTATCGCGGCGGCGAGGTCGAGCCCGCAGCGCTCGAGCGCCTCCTAGCGCTCTTCCGTCTCGAGTTCGCGGACAGAAGCGCGATGCGGCGCGAGCTCGCGGGGCGCCCCGTCTATCTCGGACTCGCCATGAGTGCCGAGCGCACGCTCCGTCTCAAGCCGCAGAATCTCATCGTCAATCTTCCCTTGAGAGCGCGCAGCTGAGCCCTTCCGCGACCATGCGCCGTGCCGCCGCCCCCGCCTCCGCTCCCGCGCGCTCGGCCTCAGAGCGCGCGCACGGCATCGGCTACGCGATCGCCAGTGCGAGCCTCTTCGGCTTCAACACCAACTTCGCGCGCCTTGCATTCCTGAGCGGGGCGGATGCGCCGACGCTGAATGCGGTGCGCTTCGGCTCGACCGTGCTGGTGCTGCTGCTCTTCCTGGGGGTGAGGCGCGCGCGCGCGCCGCTCACCCGCCGCCAACGCCTTGGCGCCTTTGCCCTCGGCGTCCTCTTCTTCCTCTGCTCCTTCGGCTATATGGGTGCCATCCAATTCATCCCCGTGAGCATTGCCGTGCTGCTGCTCTACAGCTACCCGATCCTCGTCGGTCTCATCGCGCGCGTGAGCGAGCGCGAGCCGCTCGGCCCCGCGCGCTTGGCGGCACTCTTGCTCGCCTTCGTCGGCGTGGCGCTGGCCCTCGGCATCGATGCCACGGCGCTCCCCGATTGGCGCGGCATAGCACTCGCCTTCCTCGCCGCCGGCGCGATGTCGTTGTTCGTCACGGGGAGCAGCAGGGTGATGCGCGGGGCGGACCGCGGCGGGGTCAATCTCCATCTCATGGCGGCGGCCTCGGCACTCTTTCTCGTGGCACTCATCGCAGGCGGGCCCGCGAGCTGGCCCAAGAGCGAGGGCGGCTGGCTCGCCTTCGGCGGGGCCGTCATCACCTTTGCCCTCGCCCAGCTCGCGCTCATGGCGGCGATCGCACGGGGCGGCGCCATGCTGACGGCCGCGTTCATGAACCTCGAGCCCCTCCTCACCATCGCCTTGGCCGTCCTCCTCGTGGGCGAGAGCCTTTCGCCGCTTCAATTTGTGGGCGCGGCCCTCGTGGTGATCGCGATCTTTCTCATGGGCCGCGGCCGGCCGGCAGCCGTGCCGGTGGTGGCCGAGCCGTGAGGGCGGCCCGGCTGCGCGCCGCGAGTCTCCTCGTCAACCGGCGACAAACACCGGCCATGGGAGGCCAACCCCATATCCTGTTAGGATTCGCCGGCCGTACCCCTACATATTGTTGACTGCCCCTGCGACGGGTGCTATTCTGCGCACCCTGATTCGAGCGCCCGACATCGGCAAGGAAGAGGTCTATCAAAGGCAAAAAAGCAAATATCGAGGCTCCTTATTCTTGGCCATTGGGGATTGTCTAAAGTAAGGCAATTCGCTGTGGAGCTATAATTATAATAATCTAGCCCAGAGCATCTATCCAACCCGCGACGAAATCTTCAAAATCGACCGGCGGCGCAAATTTGTACTTGCGCTCGCGTTTTGTTTTGGTCAATATCTTGTGAGTGGGTTGACATAAAACCGCAACGAGTTGTAGGGCGGCCAAGCCGGGCCCAGGGGTGTCTTCGAGCTCGGTGGGGTAGCGACTCGGCGGCTCAAGGGCTCAGGGACCGCGAAAAGAGGGGGAGACGGCGTCATGCGGATCAAGCGCTTGTTCACTGAGCGAGGCAAATCGCCTTACGAGCGCATCGCGTTCCGCACGACCGCCAGCGAGATCCGCAATCCGGACGGCTCGCTCGTGTTCCGACTCGAGGGCTTCGAGGTGCCGGCCTCCTGGTCGCAGGTCGCCGCCGACGTGCTCGCGCAAAAATATTTCCGCAAGGCCGGCGTGCCGGCCCGGCTCAAGCCCGTCGCGGAGGAGACGCTGCCCTCCTGGCTTTGGCGCAAGGTGGCGGACGAGGAGGCGCTTCAAGCACTTCCCAAGGACAAGCGCCTCATGGGCGAGAGCGACGCGCGGCAGGTGTTCGACCGCCTCGCCGGGACCTGGACCTACTGGGGCTGGAAGGGCGGCTACTTCGACAGCGAGGAAGACGCCAGCGCCTATCGCGACGAGATGCGCTACATGCTCGCGGCGCAAATGGCGGCTCCCAACTCGCCCCAGTGGTTCAACACCGGCCTCCATTGGGCCTACGGCATCGACGGGCCGTCGCAGGGCCACTATTACGTCGACTTCGAGACCGGCAAGCTGGTGCGCTCGGAGTCGGCCTACGAGCACCCGCAGCCGCACGCCTGCTTCATCCAGAGTGTCTCCGACGACCTCGTGAATGAGGGCGGCATCATGGACCTCTGGGTGCGCGAGGCGCGGCTCTTCAAGTACGGCTCGGGCACCGGCACCAATTTCTCGAAGCTGCGCGGCGAGGGCGAGAAGCTCTCCGGCGGCGGGCGCTCCTCCGGCATGATGAGCTTCCTCAAGATCGGCGACCGCGCCGCCGGCGCCATCAAGTCGGGCGGCACCACGCGGCGCGCCGCCAAGATGGTGACCGTCGACCTCGATCACCCGGACATCGAGGAATACATCAACTGGAAGGTGATCGAGGAGCAGAAGGTGGCCTCCCTCGTCGCCGGCTCCAAGCTCTGCAACAAGCACTTGAACGAGATCATCCGCGCCTGCCACAACTGCGAGGGCGAGGGCAATGCCTGTTTCGACCCCAAGCAGAACCCGGCCTTGAAGCGCGCCGTGCTTGCCGCGCGCAAGGTGATGATCCCCGAGAACTACGTTCAGCGCGTCATCCAGTTCGCCCAGCAGGGCTACACGGAGATCGAGTTCAGAACCTACGACACCGATTGGGACTCGGAGGCCTATCTCACCGTCTCCGGGCAGAACTCCAACAATTCGGTGCGCGTGCCCAACGCCTTCCTGGAGGCGGTGCTCAAGGACGCCGATTGGAACCTCGTCCTGCGCACGAACGGCAAGGTCAAGAAGACGCTGCCGGCTGCTGCGCTCTGGGAAGAGATCGCTTATGCCGCCTGGTCCTCCGCCGATCCGGGCGTGCAGTTCGACACCACCATCAACGAATGGCACACCTGCCCCGCGAGCGGGCGCATCAACGCCTCCAACCCGTGCTCGGAGTACATGTTCCTCGACGACACGGCGTGCAACCTCGCCTCGCTCAACCTCATGAGCTTCCGCCGCGAGAACGGCAGCTTCGACACCGACGCCTTCGAGCATGCCGTGCGGCTGTGGACCGTCTGCCTCGAGATCTCGGTGCTGATGGCGCAGTTCCCGAGCCGACGCATCGCCGAGCTCTCCTACGAGTTCCGCACGCTCGGGCTCGGCTATGCCAACCTGGGCGCGCTCCTGATGTCGCTCGGCCTGCCCTACGACGGCGACGCGGGACGCGCCATGTGCGCCGCGCTCAGCGCGCTGATGACGGGGGTCGCCTATCGCACCTCCGCCGAGATGGCAGACGAGCTCGGCGCCTTCCCGGGCTTTGCCGAGAATCGCGCGCATATGCTGCGCGTGATGCGCAACCATCGCCGCGCCGGGCACGGTCTCAAGGACGGCTACGAGGGTTTGGCCATCCTGCCGGTGCCGCTCGCCGCGGCAGAATGCCCGGACGGCGCGCTTGCCGCCGCGGCGGCGCGGAGCTGGGACGAGGCGCTCGCGGAAGGCGAGCGGCACGGCTATCGCAACGCGCAAGCGAGCGTGATCGCACCCACGGGCACGATCGGCCTCGTCATGGACTGCGACACCACGGGCATCGAGCCGGATTTCGCGCTCGTCAAATTCAAGAAGCTCGCTGGCGGCGGCTACTTCAAGATCATCAACCGCACCGTCCCCTTGGCGCTGCGCACGCTCGGTTACGGCGAGGCGGAGATCGAGGCGATCGTGCGCTACGCGGTCGGCCACGGCACCCTCAAGTCGGCCCCCGGCGTCAACCACGAGGCGCTCACGCGCAAAGGCTTCACAGGAGGAGCGATCGAGGCGCTCGAGGGCGCGTTGGCGAGCGCCTTCGACATCCGCTTCGCCTTCAACAAATGGACGCTCGGCCAGGCCTTCTGCGTCGAGGCACTCGGCCTCTCCGCCGACCAGCTCGACGACTCCGGCTTCGACATGCTGATCGGCCTCGGCTTCTCCAAGGAGGAGATCGAGGCCGCCAACACCTACTGCTGCGGCGCCATGACGCTCGAGGGAGCGCCGCGCCTCTTGCCCGAGCACCTGCCCGTGTTCGATTGCGCCAACCCCTGCGGCCGGCTCGGCAAGCGCTTCCTCAAGGCCGACGCGCATATCCGCATGATGGCCGCGGCACAGCCCTTCGTCTCGGGGGCGATCTCCAAGACCATCAACATGCCGAACAGCGCCACGGTCGAGGAGTGCAAGGCGGCCTACCTGCTCTCCTGGCAGCTCGGGCTCAAGGCGAACGCGCTCTACCGCGACGGCTCGAAGCTCTCGCAGCCCTTGGCGAGCCAGCTCCTCGACGAGGGGGATCTGGCCGACGAGCTCATCGAGGCGCCCGCCGCCCAGCGCGCCGCCATCCTCTCCGAGCGCGTCGTCGAGCGCGTGGTCGAGCGCGTCATCGAGCTCCGCGCCGAGCGCCGCCGCCCGCCCCAGCGGCGCAAGGGCTACACCCAGAAGGCCATGGTCGGCGGCCACAAGGTCTACCTGCGCACGGGCGAGTACGAGGACGGCTCGCTCGCCGAGATCTTCGTCGACCTCCACAAGGAGGGCTCGGCCTTCCGCAGCCTGATGAACAACTTCGCGATCGCGATCTCGATCGGGCTCCAGTACGGCGTGCCGCTCGAGGAGTTCGTCGAGAGCTTCACCTTCACGCGCTTCGAGCCCTCGGGCATGGTCGAGGGCAACGACGCGATCAAGATGTCGACCTCGATCCTCGACTACATGTTCCGCGAGCTGGCCATCTCCTATATCGGGCGCCACGACCTGGCGCACGCGGAGCCCCAGGACCTCATGCCCGACACCCTCGGGCGCGGGTCCGCCGAGGGCGACCTGCCGCGCGGGACCGCCGACGCGCTGGGTGCCGTCGCGCGCGGCGCCTCCAACGGCTATTTGCGCGGCCATCTGCCCAAGTTTCAAGTGATCTCCGGGAGCCGTCCGGGCGGCAACGGGGCTGCCACCTCCGTCGTGGCGCAGGCCACGGCGGGGGTGGCGGTCGCTGGCGCCGTCTCGGTGGCGACCGCACACGCGCTGCACGGCGACGCCGCA
>DATEQI010000475.1:0-4573 GCA_035272805.1 Alphaproteobacteria bacterium
CTCGCCGATCTCAGATCGCGCCTGCTCGCCGCACCTGCGGTGGCCGTCGCCGCACCCGACGAGACGCTGCTCGCGGCACTCCTCGTCAAGCTCTTCGCCGATCGCCAGCTGCGCGTCGGCGCCGAGCTCATCGCCTTTCTCCTGCCGCGCATGGAGCGCTCCTTCGAAGGTGCCGTGCGGCTGGTGGCGGCACTTGATGCCGCAGCCCTTGCGGCGAAGCGGCCCCTCACCATGCCGCTCGCGCGCTCGGTGCTCGCGGCACTCGCGAGAGAAGAAAGCTAGCTAAGCAAGGAGGGATTCCATGGATCTGGGTATTTCCGGCAAGAAGGCGCTCGTCTGCGCGGCGAGCAAGGGGCTCGGCAAGGCCTGCGCGTTCTCGCTCGCGCGCGAAGGTGCTGACGTCACCATCGCGGCGCGCACCAAGGACGCGCTCGAGGCGACCGCCGCCGAGATCCGCGACAAGACCGGCGCCAAGGTGACGGCGGTCGCCTGCGACATCACGACCGAGGCCGGGCGCACCGCTGCGCTCGCGGCCTGCCCCGAGCCGGACATCCTCGTCAACAACGCGGGCGGCCCGCCTCCCGGCGACTTCCGCGAGTGGGGCGAGGCGGAATGGATGAGCGCCCTCAACAACAACATGGTGACCGCGATCCTGCTCATCAAAGCCAGCGTCGACGGCATGATGGCGCGGCGCTTCGGGCGCGTCGTCAATATCACCTCGAGCGCGGTGAAGGCGCCGATTTGGAACCTCGGCCTCTCCAACGGCGCGCGCGCCGGGCTCACCGGCTTCATCGCCGGGCTCTCGCGCACCACCGTCAAGCACAACGTCACCATCAACAACCTGCTGCCGGGCCATTTCGAGACCGACCGCATGCGCGCCAACGTCCGCTTCCAGGCGGAGAAGCTGGGCCGCACGTTCGCGGAGCAGATGGCCGCGACCCGGGCGGCGAACCCCTCCGGCCGCGTCGGCGACCCGGCCGAGTTCGGGGACGCCTGTGCCTATTTGTGCAGCGCTCAGGCGGGCTTCATCACCGGCCAGAACTTCCTTCTCGACGGCGGCGCCTATCCCGGAACGTTGTAAGCCCTTGAACCTTCAACGTTACTTCTTCTGCGCGAGAAACTTATCTTGGTGCAACCATGAGGAGATTGTATGGATGGGGCCTCCTCGGGTAGAGTCCATGGCGCCGGGCGGGCATGAGTTGGTTGGCTGGTGCGTCGGGGAAATGATGAGCGCGGAGCTTGCAACCGCGCCGGAGCCGGGATGGACGAGGAGATCGAACTCAAGCTCGCGGTCGCACCGGAGCATGTGGAGCGCTTCCGGCGCCACCCGATTCTTCGCGCGCTCAAGGAGCGCCCGGCCTCGATCGAGCACTTGGTCAGCACCTATTACGACACGCCCGGCTTCGAGCTGAGACACAAGGCAGTGGCGCTCAGGGTGCGCAAGATCGGGCACGAGCGCATCCAGACCATCAAGCGCGAGGCCGCGCGCGGCAAGAGCCGCATGGCGCGGCAGCAATGGGAGCGCAGCATCGAGGGGGATCGCCCGGATCTCTCGTCCCTTGAGGATCCCGAGCTTCGTCGGCTGATTTCGCCCCATAGCAAGAAAGGCGCGCTCGCGCCCGTATTCGTGACCGACGTGAAGCGCGAGGTTTGGCCCTTGCGAATGGGCTCGAGCCAGATCGAGTGCGCGCTCGACGTAGGCGAGATCACGGCCAACGGCAAGAGCGCCCCGGTTTGCGAGGTCGAGCTCGAGCTCAAGTCGGGGCCGCCCGCGCGCCTCTTCGAGCTGGCGCGCCGGCTCAACGCGGCCGTGCCGCTTCGCATCGAGCCGGCAAGCAAGGCCGAGCGGGGCTACAGCTTGGCCCTCGGCGCCGAGCCCGCGCCCCGCAAGGGCGGGGCGGTGCGACTCGATCCCGCGATGAGCGTACGAGACGCGCTCGGAACGATTACGCGCGCCTGCATCGCCCATATCGTGGGCAACGTCGATTGCGTGCATGAGGGCAAGGACCCCGAAGGCGTGCATCAGCTGCGCGTCGGCCTGCGGCGCTTGAGGGCGGCCTTCTCGATCTTCGGCGACGCGATTGCGGAGCGCGAGCGCTCTCAGCTCGCCGGCGAGCTGCGCTGGCTCCAGCAGGAGCTGGGTCCGGCGCGCGAATGGGACGTCTTCATCGACGGCACGCTCAAGGCGCTCTCCAAGCGCGTCGCCGACGCGGAGGCGCTCAAGGCCTTGGGCGAGGCCGCGGAGGCCGCGCGCGTCGCGGCCTACGTGCGCGCGCGCAAGGCACTTGCCGACCGGCGCTATACGGATTTGCTGCTGCAGCTCGAGGCCTGGCTCGATGGCGGGCTCGCGCGCGCCGAGCGGGGTGCTGGCACGGACGGGGGAAAAGCCGCGGCGGATTTGCTCGGTCTGCCGGTCCTTGCCTTCTCCGCGGAAATCCTGCGCGCTCGGCACGCCAAGGTCGAGAAGCTCGGCGCCAAGCTGCGCAGGCTCGACGACGAGCGGCTCCACGAATTCAGGATCCGGGTCAAGAAACAGCGCTATGCGATCGAATTCTTCCGCAATCTCTATACGGACAAGGGTGCTAAGCGCTATATCGCAGCGCTCAAGGAGCTGCAGGACGTGCTGGGTACCGCCCATGACGCGCTCGTGGCACGCGGGCTCATCCCGCAGCTCGAGGCGAACGCGACGGTGCCGGCCGAGCGCGCGATCGGTCAGCTCGAGGGCTGGTGCCTGGCCGCCGTGCGCCACGACCGCAAGCGGCTGCAGGGGCTCTGGCAGAGCTTTGCCAAGCTCAAGCCGTTCTGGAAGACGGCTTGAGAGCGCGCCGATCGATCCCTCGACAGTTCAGCGCATGAGGGCCGAGAGCGGCGCGGGCGTCCGCGGCTCTGTGTTCGCGGCGCCCGGCCCCATGCCCGAGCGCGCCGCGCATTTATGTTGCGCTGCAGCAATGTTATGTAGCATCGTCACGAGAGAGGTGCTGCGCAGCGCGAGCGGGAAGGGCGCGAGAAGAACGACAAAGGGGGCGGGTCATGGCATGGATTTCATCGGCGAGGAAGGGGCTCCTCAGCACCGCGGCGCTCGCAGCAGCCATCTTGGTGGGGCTGCTCGCGGCCGGCAGCGCCGAGGCCCAGAAGGCGGGCGGCACCCTCATCATGATGGTGCAACCGGAGCCGCCGACGCTCGCCGCCTACCTCTCGACCGCGGGCCCCATCGCGCAAGTCACGGCCAAGATCTACGACGGGCTGCTTGAATATAATCTGGATCTTGAGCCGCAGCCGAGCCTTGCCGAATCCTGGAGCGCGAGTGCCGACGGCAAGACGATCACCTTCAAGCTGCGCCAAGGCGTCAAATTCCACGACGGCACGCCGTTTACCAGCGCCGACGTGAAGTACTCGATCATGGACGTGCTCAAGAAGGTGCATCCGCGCGCGGCCGTCACCTTCAAGGCGCTGCAGGATGTCGAGACGCCCGACCCCGACACGGCCGTCCTCAAGCTGAGCGAGCCAGCACCCTACATCATGAAGGCGCTGTCCGGCTACGAGACGCCGATGCTGTCCAAGCACCTCTTCGAGAATACCGATCCGCGCAACAACCCGACCGCCGACGCGCCTGTCGGCACCGGGCCCTTCAAGTTCGTCGAGTGGAAGAAGGGTCAGTACATCCGCCTCGACAAGAATCCGGATTACTGGAAGAAGGGCTTGCCCCACCTCGATCGCATCGTCGCCCGCTTCGTGCCGGACGCCTCGACGCGCACCGCCGCGATGGAGAACCAGGAGGTGCACTTCGCCGCCTTCGACGCGATTCCCTTCGTCGACGTGAAACGGCTCGCGGGGCTTCCCTACATCGCCACGACGACGGAGGGCTACGAGTTCATCAACTCGGTCGCGATGATGGAGATCAACAGCCAGCGTCCGCCGCTCGACAAGAAGGAGGTGCGCCAGGCCATCGCCTATGCATTCGACCGCAAATTCATCATCGACAACATCTGGTACGGCTTCGGCGTGCCCGCGACCGGTCCGCTTCACGTCGGCTTCAAGAAGGCGGGCCTCTATACGGCCGATGTCCGCCGTTACGACGTGCCCGACCGCTTGGCACTCGCCAACAAGCTCCTCGACGACGCCGGCCTCAAGCGCGGCGCCGACGGCATGCGTTTCAAGATCACGCACGATATCCTGCCCTACGGCGAGGCGTGGCAGCGCCTCGGCGAATACGTGAAGCAGGCGCTCGCCCAGGTCGGCATCGACGTGACGTTGCGCTACGAGGACGTGCCCGCCTTCCTGCGTCGCGTGTTCACGACCTACGACTTCGACATCGACTCGAATTTCTACTATGGACTCGCTGACCCGGTCATGGGCGTGCACCGCCAGTACCTGAGCTCGATGATCCATCCGGGGACGGTCTTCGTGAACAACACGCACTATTCGAACCCGAAGGTCGACGAGATCCTCGCCCAGGCGACCGCGGAGGTCGATGCCAAGAAGCGCGCCGATTTGTATCACGAGTTTCAGAAAATCGCGGTCGAGGAGTCACCGATCCTGTGGCTCTTCGACATGCAGTTCGTGAACATTTACA
>DATEQI010000476.1:0-2174 GCA_035272805.1 Alphaproteobacteria bacterium
GCGGGACGTCGGCAAGCGCATCCTCGAGCGCCTTGTAGAGCTCCGTGCCGCTGTCGACGACGCTCGGGTTCTGGCCGGTCGAGCGCACCACCCTGAGCTCGAAATGCTTGAGCGACTTCGCCGCCTCCTGGACCTTGGCGAGCGCTGCCTCGGTCTGCGCGCGGCGCTGCCCGATCCCTTGGCTCGGGGACTCGTCCACGACGACGAGGCCGATGTCGTCGAGCGGAGTGCGATCCTCGAGCACGGCCGAGGGGTTGGCGATGGTCAACAGGAGCACCGCAAGCACAAGCGCGCGCCAAAACATGCCGCGCGCGCGGCGCAGCCAACCCAGCGCCAGCAAGAGCGCGGCAATGACTGCGAGCCCCAGGATCGCCAGCCAGGGCAGGAGCGGCGCAAATACGATGGTGAGATTCTCGAGCATCTAGAGGCCGAGCCGCTCGAGGATCGCGGGCAGGTGGACTTGGTCGCCCTTGTAATTGCCGGTGAGCGCGTACATCACGAGGTTGATGCCGAAGCGGAACGCCATCTCGCGCTGGCGCTCGCCGCCGGGCACCACGGCCATGAGCGGACGCCCGCCGTCGTCGACGGCCCAGGCGCCGGCCCAATCGTTGCCGCCGATCACCACGGCGGAAACGCCGTCATTCACCTTCTCGTCGGAGCGCTCGACCCAAACCGGCGAGCCGTCGAGCCGGCCCGGAAACTCGTGCAGGAGATAAAAGGAGCGCGTCAAGACGTGATCCTCCGGCACCTGGATGAGTGCCGGCAGATCGAGCTCGTCGAGGAGCAGGCGCAGCACGCGCCAGTTGGCTCCCGAGCGGTTCGGATCGCGCGTATCGAACAGCACCTGGCCGCCGTTCTCAAGATACGCCACGACCTTCTCCTGCCCCTTGGCCGTGAGGCTCGGCAAGCGGCCGGAGATCGGCCAATAGATCAGGGAAAAGAAGGACAGCTCGTCCTGGTTGGGATCGACGCCGATGGGAGCCGCCGCCTCGACGGCGGTGCGCGCGTTGAGTGCCAGCGACAAGCCGATGAGTCCGGCCTTGCTGAGATCGTCGAGCGAGGGGTCCCCGGTCAAGACATAGGCAAGGCGCGTGGAGGTGGTTGCCGCGATCGCGGCGGAGTCGTCGCTCGTCGCGGCGGCGGCGCCGGCGGCGTAGGCCGCGGGGGCTGCGAGGGCGAGGCAGGCGAAGAGGATGGCGCCAGCGCCGCCCGCCGTGCCGCGCGCGCGCCTCCGGCCGCCGACCCCGCCTTGCCCGCGCGCGCCGAAGAGGATGCTCAAGCCGCGTTGGCCGAAAAGGAGCCCGCGCAAGGCCAGGCTGATGACGAGATCGGCAAGGGCCAAGAGCATGGCGGCGGCGATCAGCCAAGGCTTCATGTCCCGCTCGCGCTGGCCGCTGTAGACCGCGCGGGAGACGCCCGACGGCAGCTCGGGAAGCAGTGCCAAGGTGCGCACTTGATCGCTCAGGTTGAGCGCGCGCCGCGTCGTCTCCGAGCCATAATAGCCGGGCGGGTGGCGCGGCCCGATGCGGGGGCGTTGCAACTCCTCGGCGCCGATCGCACTCGCGGCCGCGGGCGGGGTGCCGAGCTCGCCGAAGCCGTCGAGCGTCTTGAAGGGCGGCAGGCTCGCCTTCTCCGCATTCCCGGCGACACCCTGGCTCAGCGCCACCATGCGTTGGAGCATCTCGACGAAGAGGCCGGAGAAGGGCAACGTCGACCAGTCGGGATTGGCCGTCGTGTGCACGAGCACGAGCCAGCCCTTGCCGCGCTTGTCGGCGGTCACGAGCGGCGTGCCATCGGCGAGCCGCGCCCAGCTCTTTTGGTCGAGGTCGAGCGAGGGCTCGGCGAGCACTTGGCGCTTGATCTCGACATCGGCGGGGATGGCAAGCCCGACGAAAGGACTTCGCGCATCGAAGGGAGCGAGCGGCTCCGGCTTCTCCCAGGACATGGCCCCGCCCAGCTCGCGCTCTCCGCGGCGCAGCTTGACCGGCACGAGATCGTCATTGCCCTGCCCAAGGCGCGGCCCGGCGAAGCGCAAGAGCGTGCCGCCCTCCTGGATCCAGCGCTCGAGCCGGGCGTGGAGCGCGGGCGGGAGGGGGTCCGCGTCGGTCAGAATCAGCACGGCAAGCTGACGTTCGAGCAGCTGCTCGAGCGTACCCTCTACGATCTCGCTATAA
>DATEQI010000477.1:0-3006 GCA_035272805.1 Alphaproteobacteria bacterium
GTGAGGATGCCGTCACCGTTGAGATCCATCGCCTTGAACTGCCGGCGCGCATCGGCAAGGAAGGTCGCGCGGTCGAGCGTCCCCCGATGCGCGCTGTCGAGGCGGTCGAACCAGCCGCCCATCGCCGTCTCGCATTTGGGAAAGCCGAGCGGCCCGCCGGAAAGCGGCTCGCCGTTCGGGCTGAAGATGGCGCGGTGCGGCGGATTATCCGAATGGGAACGTGAGCAGCCGACCGCCGAGAGAAGCGCCAGCAGCGCCAGGCAAAGCCCAGCTTGCCGCAACACGCGGGTCACTCCTCACGCCGCATGGTCGGTCGGACAGGCATTGACCTCGACGGTCAAGTGCGCGAGCTCGCGCCTGTGCGCGAGCCTGCTCTTGAACTCGGACGCCGGCCGCGGACGATCGCTCACGATCGAGACGATGGCCCCGAAATGGCCGGGGCCCAAGCGCCAGAGATGGAGGTCGGCGACGCGGTCCTCGCTCCCCGCCTCGACCGCGCGGCGTATCTCGGCGGCGAGCTCCGGGTTCGCCTGGGCATCGAGCAAGACCTTCGCGGAGTCGCGGATGAGCGCGTAGGACCAGCGCGCAATCACGATGGAGCCGACGATGCCCATCATCGGATCCATCCATACCCAGCCGTAATTGCGCCCGGTCACCAGTGCGATGACCGCAAGGAACGAGGTGAGCCCGTCGGCGAGCACGTGGAGGTGGGCCGAGCGCAGATTGTAGTCGCGATGCTGCGCGTGATGATGATCATGGCGATGGCCATGGGAGTGTCCATGCTGGTGCGCCGCATGCGCCTCATACCCGTGGCGGTCGGGGCCGTCCCCGCCCTCCAGGCGCTCGTGCAGCAGATAGGCGCTCAGGAGATTGACGCAGAGGCCGACCGAGGCCACCAGGATCGCCTCGTCGAAGGAGATGGCGACAGGCGCGAAGAGGCGGGTTAGCGACTGATAGGCGATGATCAAACAGATGACGGCGAGGATCATCGCACTCGAGAAGCCGGCGAGATCGCCGAATTTGCCGGTACCGAAGGAGAAGGCGGGATCGCTCGCGTGCCGCCGCGCGTAATAGTAGGCGAGTGCGGTGATGCCGAGCGCGCCCACGTGCGTCGCCATGTGCCAACCATCGGCGATGAGCGCCATCGAGCCGTAAAGCGAGCCCGCCACGAGCTCGACCACCATCATGGTGGCGGTGAGGCCTATCACCGCCCAGGCCTTGCGCTCGTTCTTGCGGTGCGAGCGGCCGAGGAAGACATGCTCGTGCCGCCACCGGCTGAGATCGATCGTGTGCATAGTGCGCGTCCTTTTGCCCGCAACCCCGCAGTATAGCGCGCCGGGGCCCAGGCCGGAACCCGTCAAGGCGACGGCGGCACTCGTCGAGGCTGCGCCTTGATCGGCCCTGACGCTCTGGCTACTGTGCGGAGAGAGGAAACGACCCGGTAAAGGTTCCCCATGCAAATCCGAGACGGCTTCGTCGGGAGCATCGGCAACACCCCGCTCATCAAGTTGCGCCACGCCTCCGAGTTGACCGGCTGCACCATCCTCGGCAAGGCGGAGTTCTTGAACCCGGGCGGCTCGGTCAAGGACCGGGCGGCCTTGGCCATCATCAAGGACGCGGAGGCGCGCGGCACCTTGCGCCCGGGGGGCGTCATCGTCGAGGGTACCGCGGGCAACACCGGCATCGGCCTGGCACTCGTCGGCAACGCGCGTGGCTACCGCACCGTGATCGTCATGCCCGAGACGCAGAGCCAGGAGAAGAAGGACATGCTGCGGCTCTGCGGTGCGGAGCTTCACTTGGTACCCGCCGTCCCATACAAGGATCCCGGCAATTACGTGCACGTTTCCGAGCGCATGGCGAACGAGCTCGCCAAGCGCGAGCCGCACGGCGCCATTTGGGCCAATCAGTTCGACAATATCGCGAACCGGCGCGGCCATTACGAGACGACAGCACCCGAGATCTGGGAGCAGACCGAGGGCAAGCTGGACGGCTTCATCTGCTCGGCCGGCACCGGCGGCACGCTCGCAGGCGTCGCGAATTTCCTCAAGGAGCGCAAGGCGAAGATCATGACCGGGCTGGCGGACCCCTTGGGCTCGACCAACTACAGTTGGTTCAAGTTCGGTACCATCAAGGTGGAGGGCAGCTCGATCACGGAGGGCATCGGCCAGGGGCGCATCACCAAGAACATCGAAGGCGCGCCGATCGACTTTCCCTGCCAGGTTCCCGACGAGGAGGCCCTTCCCCTCATCTTCGCGCTGCTCAAGGACGAGGGATTGTGCGTGGGCGGCTCCACCGGCATCAATGTCGCGGGTGCCATCAGGCTCGCCCGCGAGCTCGGGCCGGGCCATACCGTCGTGACCATCCTTTGCGACTACGGCACGCGCTACCAAAGCAAGCTGTTCAATCCCGAGTTCCTGCGCTCGAAGAACCTGCCGGCGCCGAGCTGGCTCGCCTGAGGCATGGAAATGACTCGTTCTTTTTCGATTGCTCATTCGTCGCCCCCGCGAAAGCGGGGGTCCATCTTTGAAGCCCGAGCCCGGACCAGCGATGGATTCCCGCTTTCGCGGGAATGACGGTTTTTGGGCTTAGCCACTGAGTCTCGAACAAGACGGACACAACGAGGAAACGCCATGGAGTACGTCAACAAGGAGGCGCTCGTCACGACCGAGTGGCTCGCCCGCCATCTCTCCGCACCCGACGTGCGGGTGGTCGACGCCTCATGGTATTTGCCGACGCTCAAGCGCGATGCCAAGGCGGAGTACGCGAAGCAGCACATTCCGGGTGCCGTCTTCTTCGACATCGACGACATCGCCGATACCTCGAATCCGCTGCCCCACATGCTGCCGAGCGCCGAGAAATTCGCCGCGTGCGTGCGCAAGATGGGGCTCGGCGACGGCAACCGCATCATCGTCTATGACGGCGGCGTGATGGCGAGTGCCGCGCGCGTGTGGTGGACGTTCCGCGTCTTCGGGCACGACGACGTGGCGGTCCTCGACGGCGGCTTGA
>DATEQI010000478.1:0-2286 GCA_035272805.1 Alphaproteobacteria bacterium
TTCGCGGCCTCCTCAGGATGAGGTGAAACCCAAGCTCCAAGTCCTCATCCTGAGGAGCGTCGCGCTTGCGACGCGTCTCGAAGGATGGGGACTTGGGCAACGTGACCGACTGCCGGCGCTCCTCGCTAGCGCTGCTCCAGCATCGGCAGGTTGAGCCCGGCCTCGCGCGCGCACGCTATGGCCTCCTCGTAGCCCGCGTCCGCGTGGCGCATGACGCCGGAGGCGGGATCGTTGGTGAGCACGCGCTGGAGGCGCCGCGCCGCGGCGGCACTGCCGTCGCACACGATCACCATGCCGGCATGCTGGGAGTAGCCGATCCCGGTGCCGCCGCCGTTGTGGATCGAGACCCAGGTGGCCCCGCTCGCGCAATTGAGCAGCGCATTCAAGAGCGGCCAATCGGCGACCGCGTCCGAGCCGTCGCGCATCGCCTCGGTCTCCCGGTTGGGGCTGGCGACCGAGCCGGCGTCGAGATGGTCGCGCCCGATCACGATGGGGGCCTTGAGCTCGCCCTGCGCCACCATCTCGTTGAAGGCGAGGCCGACCTTGGCGCGCGCGCCGAGGCCGAGCCAGCAGATGCGCGCCGGCAGCCCCTGGAAACGCACGCGCGAGGCCGCCATGTCGAGCCAATTGTGGAGATGCCGGTCGTCCGGGATGAGCTCCTTCACCTTGGCGTCGGTCCTGAAGATGTCCTCGGCCTCGCCCGAGAGGGCGGCCCAGCGGAAGGGGCCCACACCGCGGCAAAAGAGCGGCCTGATGAAGGCGGGCACGAAGCCGGGATAGTCGAAGGCCTGGGCGACTCCTTCCTCCTGCGCCATTTGGCGCAAGTTGTTGCCGTAGTCGAAGGTGGGAACGCCCAGGCGGTGGAACTCGAGCATGCCGCGCACGTGCACGGCCATCGAGCGGCGCGCCGCCTGCTCGACCGTTGCGGGGTCGCTTTTGCGCTTATCCTCCCATTCGGCGAGCGTCCAGCCGAGCGGGAGATAGCCGTTCCGCGGATCATGGGCGCTCGTCTGGTCGGTGACCGCGGCGGGCCGGGCGCGCGCATCGCCCGCGCCCGCCCGGCGCGCAAGTGCGGGGATGACTTCGGCGGCATTGCCGAGGAGGCCGACCGAGACGGCTTTGCCTCTTGCCGAGGCGTCGGCCATGATGGCGAGCGCCTCCTCGAGGTCCTTGGTCCAGCGGTCGAGATAGCCGGTCTCGATGCGCTTCTCGATGCGGCTCGGCTGGCACTCGACGGCGAGCAGCGAGGCGCCGGCCATGGTGGCGGCGAGCGGCTGCGCGCCGCCCATGCCCCCGAGCCCGGCGGTGAGGATCCATTTTCCCGCGAGCTCGCCGCCGTAGTGCTGGCGCCCGAGTGCCACGAAGGTCTCGTAGGTACCCTGCACGATCCCTTGGCTGCCGATATAGATCCACGAGCCCGCGGTCATCTGGCCGTACATCATGAGGCCGGCGCGGTCGAGCTCGTTGAAGTGCGCCCAGTCGTTCCAATGCCCGACCAGATTGGAGTTCGCGATCAGCACGCGGGGCGCATCGGGATGCGTGGAGAACACGCCCACGGGCTTGCCCGACTGCACGAGGAGCGTCTCGTCGTCCTTGAGCGACTTGAGCACCTCGACGATGCGATCGAAGGAGCGCCAATCGCGCGCCGCGCGGCCGATGCCGCCGTAGACGACGAGCTCCTCGGGCTTCTCGGCCACCTCGGGATCGAGGTTGTTCATCAGCATCCTGAGCGCGGCCTCGGTCTGCCACGACCGCGCAGTGAGCAGCGGACCGCGCGGGGCGCGAATGCGGCGGGTGTTGTCGACGCGGGCGGATTCGTTCATTGCACTCTCCATAAGGAAGCAAGGCCTAGCGCCGAGGACGCAGGGGATGCGCAGAGGACGCTGAGGATAATATTCCTCCGTGTCCTCTGCGAAACCTCCGCGCCCTCTGCGTTAATAACTTGCTTGCTTCTAAAGACCACGGTCACGCGCTCATCAGGCGCTCGGCGGTGCGGCGGTAGGCTAGGGCAATGCGCTTCTCCTCCGCATGGCGTCCCTCGCGCACCAGCCAGCGCCCGCCGACCATGACGTCGCGCACGGCTCCCTTGGCGCTCGCGAAGACGAAGCTGTCGAGAGCCGCGGCCTCGCGGCGGCCGACGAGTGCCGGGTTGTTCTCGTCGAGCACGATGAGGTCGGCCGCAAGCCCGACCGCGATGGCGCCCGTCCCTTGCGCGAGCGCCTGGGCGCCGCCCGAAAGCGCCTGGCGCCAAAGGCGCGTGCCGAGCGAGGTGCCAGGCTCGTCGAG
>DATEQI010000479.1:0-9414 GCA_035272805.1 Alphaproteobacteria bacterium
GCTACGGCTCGCATCTCTCGTTCAAGAGAGTCCAGGTCCTGAATCTTGTGCCTTTTCATGTCATCACTTCCTCTCTTCCCTTACCTCGACAACGGTTTCGGGAATACCGCGATCGCTCAGAATCCTGCGGACCTCCCGAAAGAAATCCTGAAGCAAGGTATCGGCATCCTTGAATTCATAAGGCCTGCCCGGATCGTTCTCTGACCGGTGCCAGTGATCGCCCGCTTCCGCTGGTCGCTTCGAACGGGAACTCTTGGCCGGAACCCCGTGGGCATTGTCAAAGCCTACCAGCCGCGTGCCATCCGGGGCATGCAGCGTAAACGCGTAGGACAGTCCATGTGGCCGCTTCCTGGTCGCCTCGATTCGCTTGACCTCGAACTTGATCCAATAGCCTTCTTCGAGATGGTGGACGCGCCCGTCGAAGGCCAGCAGGAATTCAAGCCCGTATTCGAACGGTTTATAAATCATATCATATCCGGGAATGATATTATACCTTTTCGAGCGTGTCGTCGAGGCGTGAAGGTATGCTACCGAAGATTGAATTGCCGAGTTGAGTCGCTCGGGCTACGCTCGCAAGGCGAAAGCGAGGACTGCGGTCACCCTTGGCGCAGCCCCTTCGATTTCTGCGTCACAGCAGGAGTGGCGGGATGGCGAGGCGCAGCGCAATAGCACTATCGGCGGTATTTCTCATAGGATTGTGCGCCGCGATTGCTCGCCCTCTTGGCGTGGAAGCGCAGACCGTCGACGCAGATCGCTTTCGAAAATTCATGAATTCCGATTTTCATGCGGCTTTGATCGCGCATGCGGCATCGTTACTGCCAAAAGAAGTCTTTCATTCCTGCCCGACTCTGGTGTCGCCGGAAGGGACGGTGACGCTCGAAAAGTCCGTTTCGTTCGCTCCAGACGGCATTCCGAATGCGGGTGCGTGGTGGGAAAGGCTTCCCGTCGCAGGGTGCGGCAACGATACGATTCTCAATTTTCGTTTTAGCGTTGGGACTGACGGCAAGATCGCGGCGACGGTCGCTCTTCCGGGCACGACGCACGCCGATCTTGCTCTGCAGCGGGATGCGCTGAAGTATGCATATATCGGCGCGCGCTCACGGGCAAAAGATTGCGAAGGTCTCAACGTCAAGGACACTCGATTTGGCGGATATGGCCTGCGCAATCATCGCGCCCCTGACCCGGGCGCAGGCGCCCCTTTCCGCCCCTGGTGGGAGACCTGGACCGTGGTCGGGTGCGGACGCACCTTCGATGTGCCCATGGAGTTCATGCCGGATCGCACGGGCACTCAGATCGTTCAGACCATAAACGATATTATCGAGCGCTGAGCGAACCCTTGAGCGGTGCGCGCACCCTCACTCCGCGGCCTCGGGCTTGGATTTCGGCTGGGCCCATTCTTTGGCAGTCCTATCGTCCTCGGCGCGGGCCTCGACCCAGCGCTCGCCTTGGGGCGTCTCCTCGAGCTTCCAGAAGGGCGCCTTGGTCTTGAGCCAGTCGACGAGGAACCGGCAGGCCTCGAAGGCGGCGTCGCGGTGGGAGGACGCCGTCGCCACCAGCACGATGCGCTCGCCCGGCTCGAGCCTGCCGTAACGGTGGATGATCAGGCTCGCGGCAAGCGGCCAGCGCGCGTGCGCCTCGGCCTCGATCTCGGCGAGCTTGCGCTCGGTCATGCCGGGGTAATGCTCGAGCGTCATCGCACTGATGGCACCGCCGGAAGCGAGATCGCGCACCAGGCCGACGAAGCTCACCACGCCGCCGATCTCGTGCTTGCCTTCGACGAGGGCCTGGGTCTCGCGAGCGGGATCGAAATCCTCGCGCTGCACGCGGATCATGCTCAGCCTCCCGTCACCGGCGGGAAGAGGGCCACCTCGTCGCCCGGCTCGAGGCGATGATCGAGCCGCGCGAACTCCTGGTTGACCGCGACGCGCACGACCGAGAGGTCTCTCAAGGCCGCGGCATACCCCGGCCCGCGCGATTTCAACCATTCGAGCAGCGCCGCCACGTCGGTGACCTCCTTGGGCGGCGTCACCTCCTCCTCGGCCGTCCCCGTGCGCTGCTTGAGCCAGGCGAAGTAGATCAACTTCATCAGCTCACCTCGCTGAAGGGGAGGAAGTCGACCATGCTCCCGCGCTCGAGGTGGGTCAAGCTCTCGGGCAGCTCGGCGAGCCCGTCCGCCTCGACCATCGAGGAGAGGATGCCCGCACCCTCGCGCGGGAACTTGCGCGCCACCACTCCACCGGCGCCGTCGGGGACGAGGCGCGCGCGCACCCATTCGCGCCGGCCCTCCTTCTTCTTGTGCTCGAAGTCGGCGCGCACGCGGTAGAGCACGGGTGCCGTCTCGCTGCAGCCCATGAGGCGCAGCAGGAGCGGGCGCGCGAAACGCAGGAAGGTCACCATCATGGCGACCGGATTGCCGGGCAGCCCGAGGAAGGCCTTGCCGCGGATCTGGCCGAAGGCCAAGGGCCGGCCGGGCTTGATCGCGAGGCGCCAGAAATGGAGGCTGCCGAGCGCCTCGAGCGCCGCCCTGACATGATCTTCCTCGCCCGTCGACACCCCGCCCGAGGTGATGATCGCGTCATGGGCTTGGGCCGCCTCGGCAAGAGCGCCCTCGATGACGGCGCGCCGATCGGGCAGGATGCCGAGATCGGCGACGGCGCAGCCGAGGCGCTGCAAGAGGGCGGCGAGCATGAAGCGATTGGCGTCGTAGACGGTGCCGGGCGGGGTGGCGCTGCCGGGCTCGCGCAGCTCGTCGCCCGTCGAAAAAACGGCGACGCGGAGCGCCTGGCGGAGAGGAAGCATCGTGCAGCCGACCGAGGCGGCGAGCCCGATATCCTGTGGCCGCAGGCGGCGGCCGGCGCGAAGGATCACGGAGCCGGCCTTCACGTCCTCGCCCGCCTTGCGCCGGTTGGCGCCGCGCTTGATGCCGGGCGGGATGACGACCTCATCGCCCTCTCTCAAGCAATCCTCTTGCATCATCACCGTGTCCGCCCCCTCGGGCATGGCCGCACCGGTGAAGATGCGCACCGCTTCGCCTCGCTCGTGCGCTCGGCCGAGAGGATGGCCCGCGGCGGCGCGCCCGGCGATCTTGAGCCGCGTCTCGCGCCCGGCTGCGAGATCGTCGAAGGAGATCGCATAGCCGTCGACGGCCGAGTTGTCGTAGGGCGGCACGTTGCGCGCGGCGGCCAAGTCCTCGGCGAGGATGCGGTCGAGGGCCGCCGCAAGGGGTGCCGTCTCGCTGGCGGCGATACAGCCGACGCGGCGCTCGAGGAGCCCGAGCGCCTCGTCGACGCCCATCAAGCTCCCGCCGTGGGCGAAGCAATCGTCGCTGAGCTGGGCCATGGCCGCCTCACGCGACGCCGCGCTTCAAGTCCCCGAGCCCAACATGGGCCACGATGAAGTCGGCGATCGCGACGATATCGTTGATGTCGAGCCGCGGCAGGCGCACGCCGGCGAGCGGGCCGTCGCTCGCCACCGCCACCACGCACGGATCATCGGGGCAGAGGAGCGGCTTGCCGAGGGCGGCGCGGTAGACCTCGAGCTTGTCGTGGGCGCGTCCCTTGAAGCCCTCGAGCATCACGAGATCCACGGGGGTCAGGCGCTGGACGAGCTCCTCGATACTCGGCTGTGGCCGACCGCGCAATTCGTGCATGAGCGCCCAGCGCTTGCCCGAGCTCACCAGGACCTCGGTCGCACCCGCCTGGCGGTGCTCGTAGCTGTCCTTGCCGGGCTGGTCGACATCGAAGCCGTGGTGCGCGTGCTTGATCGTCGAGACCGTGAGCCCGCGGCCGATCAGCTCCGGGAGCAGTCTCCTCATCAAGGTGGTCTTGCCGCTGCCGCTCCAACCTGCAAGCCCGAAAAGCTTCATGGTCCGCCCGCATTTGCCCCGCTTAAGCGCGCCTTGCCGGCACCCAGCTATAGGCTATTGGCGGGTGCGGGGCCAAAGTCAAGCGAGCCGGGCGTCAGCCTTGCTCACGGGTTGGCCGGCCGGGCGCCGTCGACGGCGGCTTTCTTGGGCGCAGCGGGTGCGGCCGGCTCCTGATCGAGGTGCATGACACCCTCGCGCATGTAGTCATAGCCGGTGACGACGGTGAGGACCGCCGCGACCCAGAGCCCGACCACGCCGATCTCGGCGGCATAGGGGACGACCACGTTGCCGGCGTCGCCTACGATGAGGAAGCCGATCGCCACCATCTGGAGGCCGGTCTTCCACTTGGCGAGCCGGGTGACGGGCACGCCGACGCTGAGGCCCGCGAGGAACTCGCGCAAGCCCGAGACCAGGATTTCCCGGCAAAGGATGATGATGGCCGGGAGCAGCGTGAGCCCGCCGATGCGGCCGAAGGCGGCAAGCAGGAGAAGCGTCGTCGCCACGAGCAGCTTGTCCGCGATCGGGTCGAGGAGGGCGCCGAGCTGCGACTGCTCGCCCCAGGTGCGCGCCAGATAGCCGTCGAGATAATCGGTGATGCCGGCGAGCGTGAAGAGCACGCACGCGGTCCAGCGCGCGCCGTCGCCTGGGAGCCAGAAGAGCGCCACGAGGAGCGGAATGACCGCAATGCGCGAGAAGGTCAGGAGATTGGGAATGCTGGTAGCCATCGCGCAAAGTCCTCGGGACCGCAGAGTCGAATTCTAGGCACCTAGCCTTCCGGATGGAAGTGATCATAGACCTTTTTTGCGACCGCCTTGCTGATCCCCGAGACCGCCTCGAGGTCGGCGAGACCGGCGCGTGCGACGCTTTGCGCCGAGCCGAAATGATGGAGGAGGGCGCGCTTGCGCCTGGCGCCGATGCCGGGTACCTCGTCGAGGCGCGACTGGAGTGCCGACTTGGTGCGCTTGGCGCGGTGCGTGCCGATCGCGAAGCGGTGCGCCTCATCGCGCAGACGCTGCAGGAAATAGAGCACGGGGTCGCGCGGCTCGAGCGAGAGCGGGGCGCGGCCGGGGAGGAAGATGCGCTCGCGCCCGGCGTTGCGCTCGGGTCCCTTGGCGATCGCCGCGACCGCCACCTCTGCGATGCCGAGATCGGCGAGCACGCCGAGGGCGGTGTTGAGCTGGCCGAGGCCGCCGTCGATCAGGATGAGCTCGGGCCATTGCCCGCGCTCGCGCTCGGGATCCTCCTTGAGCGCGCGGGCGAAGCGGCGCGTCAGCACCTCGCGCATCATGCCGTAGTCGTCGCCCGCCATGATCCGCGGCCCCTCGGTCGCGCTCAGGAGATCTATCGCATTCGCGAGCGGAAGAGGCACGCCCTCCTCTGAGACGGTGCTCTCCACCTCCTCGGCGGAGCGGGCTTCGCCATCGCCGGGTGCGGCGGCGGCCGGCGCTCGTTCGCCCGGCTTGCCCGCGGTCTTGATGTTGAATTTGCGGTAGGCGCCCTTCATGAAGCCCTCGGGTCCGGCCACGATCATGGCGCCGACCGCGTTGGTGCCCATGATATGGCTGTTGTCGTAGACCTCGATGCGTTGGGGCGGCCCGTCGAGGCCGAGGGTCGCGGCGAGGGCCTCAAGCAGCCGCCGCTGCGTCGAGCTTTCCGAGAGGCGGCGTGCGAGGGCGGTCTCTGCGTTGGCGAGCGCATGCTCGACCATGTTGCGCTTCGACCCGCGCTTGGGCGAGACAAGCTCGACCCGGCGGCCCGCCCGGAGCGCGAGCGCCTCCGCAATGAGCGCCTGCTCGGGAACCGCGTGGCTCAAGAGCACAAGGGAGGGCGGCGGCTTGTTCTCATAGAACTGGCCGATGAAGGCGCCGAGGACTTCCTCGACGCCGAGCGTCTTCTCGTGACGCGGGAAATAGGCGCGGTTGCCGTAATTGCGCCCGGCGCGGAAGAAGAAGACCTGGACGCAGGTCTCCCCGCCCGCCTGATGGGCGGCGATGACGTCGGCCTGATCGATGCCCGCCACGTTGATGTCCTGCTTCGCCTGGATCTGGGTGAGCGCCTTGATGCGGTCCCGATAGAGGGCGGCACTCTCGAAATCGAGCGCGCGCGCCGCCTCCTGCATGAGGGAGGCGAGCCGGCGCTGGATGTCCTGGCTGCGGCCCGAGAGGAAGGCGCGCGCCTCCTTGACCAGCTCCGCGTAGCCGGCATGGCCGATCTTGCCGACGCACGGGCCGCTGCAGCGCTTGATCTGGTAAAGCAGGCACGGCCGGCTGCGGCTCGCGAACACGGTGTCGGCGCAGGAGCGCAGGAGGAAGGCGCGCTCGAGCGCCGCCAGCGTCTGGTTGACCGCACCCGCGGACGCGAAGGGCCCGAAATACTCTCCCCGGCGGCTGCGCGCGCCCCGGTACTTGGTGATCTGCGGCCACGCGTGATCGCCCGTGATCAGGATGTAGGGGAAGCTCTTGTCGTCGCGCAGAAGCACGTTGTAGCGCGGCGCGTGCCGCTTGATGAGATTGCTCTCGAGGAGAAGGGCTTCGACCTCGGTATGGGTCGTCACCACCTCGAGTGCCGCGGTTTCGGCGACCATGCGCTGGATGCGGTACGAGAGCCGCTGGGGCTGCGTGTAGCTGGTGACGCGTTTCTTGAGGTCCTTCGCCTTGCCGACGTAGAGAACGTCGCCCTTCGCATCGAGCATGCGATAGACGCCGGGCGTCTCGGGCATCGTCTTGAGCGCCGCGGCGATCGCCTCCGCTCCGCGCTGAAGCCGGCCCGAGGCAGGTGCCGCCAGCGTGGCATCGAGCGCGGTCTCGTCTCTCGTCTCCTCGCTCATGATCGTCATTCTCGGGCCGCCGGACGGCGGGTCAATCATCCTCTGGAGCTTTGCTCGTGCTTCCGCCGGCTTGCCAAACCTCAAGCGATTCAAAGAGATCGTTCGGGAGCCTCGGCCGCTCGCCGGGATATCCACGGTTTCTGTGGATAAGTTTGTCGAAAAAACCGCTTTGCCATGGCGCCATTCAACTCTCGCAAGGAATTCAGCTCATTGCACAAAAATTAGGCAAGATTTGCAAGTCGTTGATCCAGCGTGGTAATTATCAAGTCGAGTGTAAAAAATCTGCCAAAGAGCGATTTTTGCCGGCGATTTGGAATCGCTCAAATGCATGATTATTTCGCTGTGCAAAACCTTGCCGCCCTATAGCTGGAAGCTAAGTAAAATGTGCAAGATTCGTGCGTGACCGGGAACGAAAGCGTTCAATTTCGACGCCAACGCTGACGGCGTCGGCATAGACCTCCAGCTTTTCAACGCGCACCTTGACGCCTTCCACGCGGGGATCCGCGCCGCAAAGGGCGGCGATACGCTCCGCGAGCGTTTCCACCAGATTTACGTGACCGGCGGCGACGAGCCGGCGCACCGCCGTCACCACCTCGTCGTAGCAGACGACGTTCTCGTAGCGGTCCTCAAGGGGCGCCTCGCCGGTGCGCACGATGAGCTCGAGGTTGACGCGAACGCGTTGACTGCGGCCGCGCTCGTCGGCGTGCACGCCGATGCGGCCGGCAAGCTCGAGGTCGCGCACGAAGAGCCGGTGGGTGGCGCCCCGCCACGCCGCCTGGCGCTCGACGAGGTGCTGCTCGGTCTCGCTCATGGAAGCCTCCGCGCCTGAGTATGACCGGAGGCCCGCACTCTGGGGGCCGGCTCCAGATCGCGATCCAGGGAAGCCGCTTTCGCGAGGCCCGCACTCTGGGGGCGCGATCACGAATTCGGCGTGCTCAAAGCTAGCCGCAAGGGGGCATGCGCGTCCAGTGCTTCGTGCGCCTCGCCGGCCGCCGCGACGCCGAGCATCGGCTTTGTCGAGCCATGGACCCCGGTCATCGCAATGCCGGCGGCCGCGGTGCGGCGGGCTGGCCGCCCAGACGGTGGCCGCCGTCGAGGGAAATCATCTGTCCGGTCATCGATTTTGCCGCGAGGATGAAGCTGAGCGCGGCGCAGATCTCCGCGAGCGTCGTCCCGCGTCCGAGGAGCGTCGCGCGCCATTGCCGCGCGAAGCGCTCTTCCGTCTGCTTCGGCCCCGGAAGCACCGGGCCCGGTCCGATCGCGTTCACCCGGATGCGCGGGGCGAGCGCAAGTGCGAGGGTGTGCGTGAGCGTCATGAGCCCCGTCTTGCTCACCGTGTAGGAGACGTAATGCGGGGTGAGCCGTGCCACGCGCTGATCGAGCAGGTTGACGATCGAGCCTTCGGCCGCCTCGGGGAGCTGGCGCGCGAAGGCCTGGCTCAGCACGAAGGGTGCCCGCAAGTTCGCCTCCATGTGGAGGTCCCAGGACTCGCGCGTGGCATCCTGAACCTCGTCGCGCTCGAAGCGCGCGGCGTTGTTGACGAGAAGGCCGAGCGGGCCCAGCGCCTCGCTCGCCCGGGGCACCAGTGCTGCCACCTCGCCTTCGTGCGCGAGATCGGCGCAAAGGGCTATGGCGTGCCCACCCCCGGCCGCGATCTCGGCCACCACTTCCTCGGCCGCGGCCGCGCCCTCGCGGTAATGGACGGCGACCGCGAAGCCCTGGCGCGCGAGGTCGAGGGCGAGCGCGCGGCCGATGCGCCGCGCGGCACCCGTCACCAAGGCCACCTTCGGCATCCGCTCCGTCATGGCACGACCATGACGGGAAGCCCCGCATCGATCAAGGCGGCACTCCTCTTACGGGCGCTTAGCCTGCCGCGAGGCCGGCGACCGCCTGGCGCAGGATCTGCCGGCTGCGGAACAGCACCATCTCCTGCCAGTCGGGCGTCTCGGGATAGAAATGCCGGCGGATCTGCGCCTTGATCCGCCGCGTCTCGGGGGCCGCCCAATTTACGTTGCTGTAATTATGCAGCCAGTGGTCCTCGCGCAGCGCCTTCTGGCCCGAGCTCTGCGAGGGATAGGTGCCGTACTCGAGGGCGATATAGCTCACGCGCTCGCCGAGCTCGCGGTGCCATTCCAGCTCCGCCATGCCGTGCTTGGGCACCGAGGAGGAGGTACCGAGCGTGGGCTCGGTGAGCGATTGGCCGTACCACGCCTGGGCACGGCGATGCGCGAGCGAGCCGGGCTCGTCGCCCGAGATCGGCTCGCCGTAGCCGAAGGGCCCGAGCCCGGTATGGTAGTCGACGACGGCGACGAGCTTGCGTTCGGCGAGGCCATGGTCGGCAATGATGGAAGCGAGCGTGCGGCGCGCCCAGGTGGGTGCCAGCCCACCGTAGAAGGTGCCGCCCGGGTGACGGTACTGCCCTCCGCTCCGCGCGATGTTGAACTGCCGGTCGCCGTGGCGGGTGCGGTAATCCGCGAGGCGCTTCATCGCCGCCTCGAAGACGGGGCCGTCGAGCTCGCGCGGCACGATGGCGTCGGCCAGCTCGTCGTAGCCCGGGTTCTCGGGCAAGGGCTTGGCGAAGTCGACGAAATTGCGATTGAGGTCGCAGCCCTCCTCGGTCACGCGGCGCAGCCAGGCGAAGCCGTGGGGGTTGATGGCGTGCACGAAAAGCATGGCGCTCGCGGGCGGCAGGGGAGCGGTACCCGGCCCGAGCAGCCAGTCG
>DATEQI010000480.1:0-2724 GCA_035272805.1 Alphaproteobacteria bacterium
CCAGGGTGATCCCATTGCCCTCCGCAGGCGGCGCGGCCGAGCCGATCTCCTTCTTGATCCGTTCGGCGCTGGCCTCGCCGATCAGCAGATTCTGGTGGCGGCGGATATAGGCGATGATCGCCTCGTCCATCTTGTCGCCGCCCACGCGCACCGAGCGCGAGTAGACGATGCCGCCGAGCGAGAGGACCGCCACCTCGGTCGTCCCCCCGCCGATGTCGACCACCATCGAGCCGGTCGGCTCGGTGACCGGGAGCCCCGCCCCGATCGCGGCCGCCATCGGCTCCTCGATGAGGTAGACCCGGCGGGCACCCGCCGCCTCCGCCGATTCCTGGATCGCGCGGCGCTCGACCGCCGTCGAGCCCGAGGGCACGCAGACGATGACCTGCGGGCTCGCGAAGCGGTGGCGATTGTGCACCTTGCGGATGAAATGCTTGATCATCTCCTCGGCGACCTCGAAGTCGGCGATGACGCCGTCGCGCAAGGGACGGATCGCGGTGATGTTGCCGGGCGTGCGGCCGAGCATCATCTTGGCCGCGTCGCCGACGGCGAGCACATGCTTCTTGCCCTTCACTTCGGCGATCGCCACGACCGAGGGCTCGTTGAGCACGATGCCCTGCCCCTTGACGTAAACGAGCGTGTTTGCTGTGCCGAGGTCGATCGCCATATCGGCGGACAACATGCCCAGTATTCTTGAGAACATACGAATAACTTCCTCGAGCTTCTAATCCCGAACCGGGCATGGAGTGCCGGCTCTCAAAATCGCGACTTACCCCTCGCCCGCCCCCTTCGCTCTTGCATCGACCCGCCTGGCGGCCTTGACCGCTCCGCGGCTCAATCCCATCGCGAAGAAGCGGCGGCAGGGTGAGGAGCCCTGGCGTATCACGTATTTCTCGGTCCGAATAGTCGCGATCAAGCCGAGAGCGCCGCAGGCTCGGTCTTCTCCCGCTTGATCAGCAGCTTGTTGAGCGCGTGGACGTAAGCGCGACACGACGCCACGAGCGTGTCGGTATCGGCACCCTGACCGTTCACCGTCTTGCCCTCTTCCTCGAGGCGCACGGTCACCTCGGCCTGCGCGTCGGTGCCGCCTGTCACCGCATGCACCTGGAAGAGCTGCAGCCGGGCCGTGTGGGGAACGAGCTTCTTGATGCAATTGAACGTCGCATCGACGGGACCGTCCCCGGTTGCATGCGCCAGCTTGACCGTGCCGTCGATCTCGAGCTCGAGATCGGCCGTTTGCGGCCCCTTCGATCCGCAGACGACCTGCAGCGAGACGAACTTGATGCGGTCCTTGCTGCGCCCGACCTCGTCGTCGACAAGGGCGATGATGTCTTCGTCATATACGTCCTTCTTCTTGTCCGCCAGATCCTTGAAGCGGCGGAAGGCCTCCTGGAGCATGTTGTCGCCGAGCTCGAAGCCCAGCTCCTTGAGCTTCTCCCGGAAGGCGTGGCGGCCCGAATGCTTGCCCATGACGAGGGTCGAGCGGATGAGCCCCACCGACTCCGGCGTCATGATCTCGTAGGTCTGCGCATTCTTGAGCACGCCGTCCTGATGGATGCCCGCCTCGTGCGCGAAGGCGTTGGCGCCCACGATCGCCTTGTTGGGCTGGACCTGAAAGCCGGTGATGGTGGAGACGAGGCGCGAGGCCTTGGTGATGAGCTCGGTCTTGATCCCGCTCGTGTAGGGCATCGCGTCGTGGCGCGTGCGCAGCGCCATCACGATTTCCTCGAGCGAGGCGTTGCCCGCGCGCTCGCCGATGCCGTTGATGGTGCACTCGACCTGACGGGCTCCCGCCCCCACGGCGGCGAGCGAATTGGCGACCGCGAGCCCCAGGTCGTTATGGCAGTGGACCGAGATCACCGCCTTGTCGATGTTGGGCACCCGGTTCATCAGCATGGCGATGAGGGCCGCGAACTCCTCCGGAACGGCGTAGCCGACCGTGTCCGGGATGTTGATCGTGCCGGCCCCCGCCTTGATCGCGCTCTCGACGCAGCGGCAGAGGAAATCATGCTCCGTGCGCGAGCCGTCCTCGGGCGACCATTCGACGTCGTCGCAGAGATTGCGCGCGTAGCCCACGCTGTCGACCACCGCGGCGTGGACCTGCTCGGGCTCCATCTGGAGCTTGTACTTCATGTGGAGCGCGCTGGTTGAGAGGAAGGTGTGAATGCGCGGCCGGGCGGCGCGCTGAAGCGCCTCCCAGGCGCGGTCGATGTCGCGGCGGGCGGCACGTGCAAGGCCGGCGACGCGCGCGGTCTTGAGCAGCCCGGCCACCTCGCGCACGGCCTCGAAATCGCCGTTGGACGCGATGGGGAAGCCGGCCTCGATGACGTCGACCTGCATCTCCTCGAGGACCTGCGCCACGCGCAGCTTCTCCTCGAGGTTCATCGAGCAGCCGGGCGACTGCTCGCCATCGCGCAAGGTGGTGTCGAATACGACGATGCGGTCCACGCTACTGGTCATCGTCTGGGTCCTCCGAATCGAGCATGAAGCAAGCGCAACACCGATCTCTTCCCCTGAACGCCCGGATGAGCCCCGGGACGACGCTCAGGGGCAGGTAAGTCGGCGTGCAGCACCGCCACGGAGGAGCAAGAGAGAGACGCAACCGGCGAGACGCGAACGGAGCCGCGCCGCAACAGGCGCGCCGGCCGAAACGAGATTGGCTACGGTGCGGTCCATCCGGTCGTCCCCACGGGCCTTCCTCGAGGCTAGAACCTTGGGAAAGCTTGG
>DATEQI010000481.1:0-2808 GCA_035272805.1 Alphaproteobacteria bacterium
CTTTCTGGATTGCTTCGGCGCCCTTCGGGCGCCTCGCAATGACGCGTGTTTTCCTGAGGTCGTGAATTTCACAACCGGCACTCTAGGCGCCTTTCCGGGCCTCCGCGCTCACCGTTTCGAGGGCATTGCCGAGTATGTCCATCGCGTGGTCGATCTGATCCGCCGTGGTCGTGGCCGGCGGCACGAAGCGCAGCACCGAGCCGCCGCGCCTCAGGCTGAAGATGAGGCCGCGCTCGAAGCACATCTTGTGGATGCGGCGGCCCTCCTCTGTGGCCGGCTCCTTGCTCTGCCGGTCGCGCACCAGCTCGAGGCCGAGAAGCTGGCCGCGGCCGCGCACCTCGCCGATGAGCTCGTGGCGCTGCTGCAGCGCCTCCAGCCGCCCGCGCATCGCGGCCCCGATGGCGCGCGCCTTGGCCGGGACGTCCTCCTCTTCGATCACGTCGAGGCTGGCGATGCCGGCGGCGCAGATGAGCGGGTCGTTGCTGTGGGAGTGCGTGGCCACGAAGCCGCGCTCGATCACCTTCTCCTCGATCTCGGCCGAGGTGACGACGGCGCTGATGCCGACCCCGCCGCCGAAGTGCTTGGCGAGCGTGACGATGTCGGGGACGATGCCGTCGCGCTCGAAGCCGAAGAGGCTGCCGAGCTTGCCGAGGCCCGTCTGCTCCTCGTCCACGATGAGGAGCATGCCGCGCGCATGGCACATCTCCTGGAGCGCCTTGAGCCAGCCGGCCGGCGGCTCGATCACCCCGCCCGCGCTGAAGAGCGGCTCGGTGATCACCGCCGCGGGCTGGGCGGTCGCTTGCGCGTCGAGGAGCTCGAAGCTCGTCTTGAGGCAGGCGAAGCCGCAGGCGGGGAAGCTCTGCGCGAGCGGGCAGCGGTAGCAATAGGGCGCGACGATGGCATAGGCGCCGGGCATCAGCGGCCCGTGGTTCTTGTGCCAGCCGGCAAAGGTGATCGCGCGCGTCGCCTCCGAGAGCCCGTGGAAGCTCACGTGCGGGCTCGCCACCTCATGGCCGCCCGTGTATTTGCGCGCGATCATGAGGGCGAGCTCGTTGGCATCCGAGCCCGACTCGCCGAAGAGGCTCTTCTCGAGCGGCGCCGGCATGATCTGGCCGAGGCGGTAGGAGAGCTCGATCTCCTTCACGTTATAGTGGCTGCTGTGCGCGTGGAGCATGGTGTCGCAAGCCGCCTTGATGGCGGCCGTGACCGTGGGATGGTTGTGGCCGAGGGCCGCGCACATCTGGCCCGAATTGAAGTCGAGGTAGCTCTTGCCGTTCACGTCGGTCACGATCGAGCCGCTCGCCCGCGCGAACACGGGGCCCTCGGCGGTCTTCTTGTCCATGCGCGCGCGGAAGCTGTACTTGGCGGCCTTGGCGAGCAGCTCGGCCTCGGTCGGCTTGGTCACGGACGCCATCGATCTCTCCCGTCATGCAGTGCGCGCGGCGATGACACAACTCTCACAACTCTATTGTCGCGTCCACACCCGTGCGCCGAAGCCGCCCGTCGCCCGCCGTAGCACCAGCCGATAGGGACTCTCCACGACGACCTCGAGCTCGCCGAAGTTCTGCGTACCGCCACGCGGCACATCCGCCCATTGCATCCGGATGCGATTGCCCTCGAGGCGGCCATGGGCGACGTTGGCCCAGCTCGATCCCCCGTCGCCGAACCACCACACTTCGGAGCCGATCTGGCGGACGTAATAGGTGCCGCCGTAGGGGGCCGCCGCCCACGCCCCGGTCAAGTCCTGCGCCGACGCGCGTGCGCCCGCGAGCGCCAAGAGGAGGGCGAGCGCGAGCAATGCCGTTCGCATGAGCTTCATGACTTTTCCTACCATAAAAGTTGCGACTGAACTCCCCCTCGTAGCTTAGCGCCGATGGCGCAATCCGCGTCAATGGGAATATTCCCCGCGGCGGCGCGATCCTTGAGCGCGCGTTGACGATGCCGTGAGGGCCATGCGAGAGTCCCGGCGTGGCGCGGGATGACGTCGCGTGGCGTCGATGGCCGGCTGCAGGAGGAGGGGCCTCGTCATGGATTTTTCCTACTCGCCCAAGGTCGAGCGCCTGCGCAAGGAGCTGGTCGAGTTCATGGACCAGGTGGTCTATCCCAACGAGCGCCGCTTCTTCGAGGAGCTCGAGGCAAGCCCCGAGCGCTGGACCACACCCCCCATCATGGCGGCGATGAAGAAGGAGGCCCGCGCCGCGGGCCTATGGAACCTCTTCCTGCCCGAGCCCGAATGGGGGGCGGGGCTCGGCAATCTCGAGTACGCGCCGCTTTGCGAGATCATGGGTCGCTCGCCCATAGCGCCCGAAGTGTTCAACTGCTCGGCACCCGACACCGGCAACATGGAGGTGCTCGCCCGCTACGGCACGCGCGAGCAGCAGCAGCGTTGGCTGGCACCGCTGCTCGACGGGCGCATCCGCTCGGGCTTCGCCATGACCGAGCCGCACGTCGCCTCCTCGGACGCCACCAATATCTCGGCACGCATCGAGCGCGACGGCAGCGAGTACGTGATCAACGGCCACAAATGGTGGTGCTCGGGCGCCGGCAACAGGGACTGCGAGATCCTCATTTTCATGGGCAAGACCGATCCCCTCGCGGCGCGCCACAAGCAGCAATCGATGATCCTGGTACCCCGCCGCGCGCCGGGCGTCGAGATCGTCCGCCCCCTCTCGGTCTTCGGCTACGATCACGCTCCCCACGGCCATTGGGAGGTGAGATTCACGAACGTGCGCGTGCCGGCGTCCAACATGCTGCTCGGCGACGGGCGCGGCTTCGAGATCGCGCAGGGGCGCCTCGGCCCCGGCCGCA
>DATEQI010000482.1:0-3018 GCA_035272805.1 Alphaproteobacteria bacterium
GCGGCGTCGACAGGCCGCGCGCGATGTCGCTGGTGACGTGCTGGCCGCCGATCGGGATGCATTCGGTATAGACCACCTCGCCTTCGAGGAAGACCGCGATCGAGGTCGTGCCGCCGCCCATGTCGATGCAGGTGACGCCGAGGTCCGTCTCGTCCTCGACGAGGGCCGAAAGCCCCGCGGCATAAGGCGAGACGGCGAGCGCGTGCAGGTCGAGGTGACAGCGCGCGACGCAGGTCTTGAGGTTGCGTACCGGGCCGGCGCTCGCACTCACCACGTGCATGTTGACGCCGAGCCGGTCGCCGTACATGCCGCGCGGATCGCGGATGCGGGGGCTGCCGTCGATGACGTAATTCACGGGGATCGAGTGGATGATCTCCCGGTCGTTGCTCTCGTTGTAGAGGTAGCCCTGGCCGAGCGCTCGCCGCAGATCCGTGTCGCCCACCTCGTGCCCGGCGATCGAGACCTCGACGGCCACGGTTTGCGAGATGGGCGCTCCGCACGAGAGGTTGACGAAGACTTCGCGGATCGTCTCGCCCGCCATCTGCTCAGCCGCGTGCACGGCACCCCGGATCGACTCCTCGGCGACATCCATGTCGATGATCGCGCCGGCGCGCAGCCCGCGCGACTTTTGGTGGCCGATGCCGACGACCCGGATGTTGCCGTCGCCGTCCACCTGCGCCACGAAGCAGCAAACCTTGGTGGTGCCGATGTCGAGTGCGGCAATGAGACCGCTCTTCGGCTTCGCCAATACTCTCTTCACGGCGTCTCCGCTCCCCTTAGCTGCGCTCCATCCGTACTTACCCGACGCATGCCGCCCTTCCCGTGCGTCATGTGTTCTTGCCCGGCTTGCGCTCCCGCTGCGCCGCTTCGGGCGAGAGGCGCACGATGAGCCGGTCGGACAGACGAAGATCGATCATCACGATGTCGCGGGCGAAGAGCCGCTCCTTCGCCTCGAGATCGGCGAGGCGGGCGAGCGCCTCCTCGGGATTCGATTCGGGCAGGCGCACGTCGATGCCTTCCACGAGGTGCAGGTTCCAGCGCCGCCTGCCGACCCGGACCGCGGCCTGGACGTGCTTCGCGAGGGAGGGCTGCTGCGCGAGGATGGCGAGGAAGGCGGGAGCGGCCTTGGCAGCGCCCTCGCCCACCACGAAGGGCAGATTGGCATAACGGCCGGTATCCGCGCCCTCGATCACCGTGCCGACGGTGTCGATGAGCCTGATCTTGCCGCCCTGCTGCCAGAGGGCCAGCGGCGAGCGCTCCGCGAGCTTTACATAGATAAGTTGCGGCCAGCGCCGTTCGACGGAGGCGGTCAACACCCAGGGGAGCGCCTCGAGCCGCGCCTTGACGGCGCCGAGGTCGACGGCGAGGAGCGGCTCGCCGCGCCGGATGCCAAGTGCCGTGGCGAGGGCCGCGGGCTGGGTCTCGTTGCGGCCTTCGACCATCACGTCGCCCACCCTGAGGCCGAGGGCTGCCGAAGCCTGGATGGCACCCTCGAGGGCGGCCGTGGCGGCTCGCGCGCCGGCGCCGCTCTGCCACAGCCGGAAGCCGCCGCCGCCGAGTGCTGCCAGGAGTACGGCGAGCGCGCCGTAGCGGAATGAAGTACGCAGCCAGCGCGGCGCCGGGCGGTGCCAGCGCGGCCGTGCCGTGGGGAGCGCTGTCGCGTTCAGCGGTCGCATTTCGCGTTCTCCACCATCCAGCTCACCAGTTGGGCGAACGACATGCCGAGATAGGCGGCCTGCTCCGGGACCAGCGAGAGCGGCGTCATGCCGGGCTGCGTGTTGATCTCGAGGAGAAAGACCTGGCCCGGCTCGCCGCGCGTGTCGTCGTAGCGGAAGTCGGCGCGCGAGACGCCGCGGCAGCCGAGCGTCTTGTGCGCCGAGAGCGCATAGTCCATGCAGGCCTTGGCGATCGCGTCGGGCACGGGTGCCGGGATGAGGTGCGAGGTGCGCCCGTCCGTGTACTTGTGCGTATAGTCGTAGAAGCCCTCGTCGGGCCGCAGCTCCGTCACGGCGAGCGCCTTCTCGCCCATCACCGTGACGGTGAGCTCGCGGCCGGGGATGTAGCGCTCGACCAGCACCTCGTCGCCATAGGGCCAGCGCCCGCGCTCGAAGGGCAGCGTGTTGTCTCCGCGCTTCACGATGTGCACGCCGACACTCGAGCCCTCGGCGAGCGGCTTGACCACGTAGGGGCGCGCCATGACGTCGCCCGCGAGCACGCGCTCGCGCGGCACCACCTTGCCCTCGACCACCGGAATGCCCGCCATCCCGAAGAGGCGCTTGGCCATCGGCTTGTTCATGGCGAGGGCCGAGGCGAGCAGGCCCGAGTGCGTGTAGGGCAGCTCCAAAAGGTCGAGAAGCGCCTGGATCGTGCCGTCCTCGCCCCAGCGGCCGTGGAGCGCGTTAAACACCGCGTCCGGGCGCGGCTCGAGCGCGTCGATGAGCTTGCGCGGGTTGCGCTCCACCACGATCTCGCGCACCGCGTAGCCCGCCTCGGCGAGCGCCTTGGCGCAGGCCTTCCCGGTCACGAGAGAGACCTCGCGCTCGGCCGACCACCCGCCCATGAGCACGGCCACCTCCTTGCTCATGTGGCACTCCGCTGAAGCGCGCGCGGACCGGGCTCTGACGGCACGCCGATGATGCGGATCTCCCAGCGGAGCTCGACGCCGCTCGTCTCGAACACGCGGCGGCGCATCTCCTCGCCCAGCGCCTCGAGATCGCCGGCGGTGGCGCGGCCCGTGTTGATGAGGAAGTTGCAGTGCTGCTCCGAGACCACGGCGCCGCCGCGCGCGAGGCCGCGGCAACCGGCGGCCTCGATGAGCTGCCACGCCTTGCGGCCCGCCGCCGCCGGGCTGCTCGGATTGGCGAAGGTGCTGCCCCCGGTGCGGCCGCGGATCGGCTGGCTCTCCGCGCGCGCGTTCTCGATCTCCTTCATGCGGCGCGCGATTGCCGCGCCCTCGCCGCGCTCTGCCTGGAGGATGGCGCTCACGAAGATCCAGTCCTCGGGGAGTGCCGAGCGGCG
>DATEQI010000483.1:0-2310 GCA_035272805.1 Alphaproteobacteria bacterium
GTCTCGAGCTCGGCCATCTGCGTGGTGCCGGCATGCGCCTTCGCGTCTGCCGCCTCCTTTGCGCTGAACCAGGGATCGCCGAAGCCGACGAACGGCTTGCGCGCGGCCCCGCCGCCCCGCGGCCCGCGCAAGGTCAGGAGGGAGGCCACCGACGGGAGCTCGGCGAGCGCCACCTCGCGCACCAGCCAGGGCACTTTCTTGTAGGAGGAAAACATGACCTCGCCCGGCTTGTCGCGCTCGAGACTCGCCGGCTGCGTCACCAGGAGTGCGAGCGGCAATTGTCCAAGGGCGCCATGCGACACCACGAGGAGCCGTTTGGCACCCTTCCAGCCGGCCTCGACGGGCTTCAAGAAGAGCGAATAGAGCTTGTAGGCGAGTGTTAAGTCGAAGGGCGGAATCTCGCCTAAGCTCGAGCCCTGGGGCTCGAGCGCCTTGCGCAGGCTCGCGACGATCGCCTCAACCTCGCTGCGCTTGAGGGCAACGGGTGCGAAGGCGACCGGTCCCTCTTTCGGCACCGCCCAGACGTAGCTGCGCTCCTCCGCCACGTAAGTCGCGATCAGCGCCTCGCCGGGCTCGAGTGCTTTCTGCGCTTCTGCGACGGTCGCCGGCCTCGGATCGATCAGATTGACGTAATCCGGGAAGCGCTTCTCGATCTCCGCGCGGATCGTGGCACGCGCCCCTCGGAGCTGGTCGATTTGCGTGCGCAGCGTTTGGACCGTGGCGGCATCCTGCTGGTCGGATGCCATCAGGAGGATGTTCGAGATGAGCGAATTGAGTCCGGCGATCTGGCGCTGGGCGTCCTGCTCGCGCCGCACCAGATCCGCGAGCTGAGGATCGGGCACGGCGGCTCGCGCCATCGAGGCCGCGAGTGCCTTCTGCACCGAGCGGCCGCGGGCCGCATCCGCGACGCGGAAGGCTTCGGCGACGGCGTCGGCTCCTGCGCTGCGCTGATCGGCGAGGAGAGCGAGATATCCCTCGAGAATCTGCTGCAGCCGGACGCCCTTGCCGCTGCCCTCTACCTCCTCGTCGCTTGTTTGGCGCGAGGCCTGCAAGAGAATAGGGACTGCCGCCGCGTAGTCCGAGAGTGCCGCGGCCTGATTGCCGCTTGCCGCGAGCGCCATGGCGTGGAAGCCGCGCGCCTCCGCGGTATCGTAATGCTTGTCTCCCAGCCCCTTGATGCGCCGCTCGAGCGCATGCTGCGAGACCTCAAGGGCGGCCTGGACGCGGTTGCCGTGCAAGGCGGCGACCGCGAAGTCGAGATTGCCGCCCACGAACACGCGCAGCATCTCCGGGTCCTTCCCCGCACCTTGGCGGATAAGGTCGAATTGCTGAAGCGCCTCGGCCCAGCGCCCCTGGTCCACAAGTGCGGAGGCGAGATTGCGCCGCGCGAGGTTGAGCGGGTAGGAATCGGCCACATGGCCGAGGGTGACATAGGTGTCAATGGCGACCTTGTCGAGCTTCTCGGCCTCCGCGTTGCGGCCTTGCGCCGCGATGACATTGCCCAGGCTCACCAGCATGATCGCCGTCTCGTTCGCATAGCGCCCGCGCATGCGAAGCTGGTCCATGAGCCCGCGACGCGCTGTGATCTCGGCGTCGATCAGGCGGCCTTGGAGAACGAGATTGCCGGCGAGGTCGCGCAGGATGAAATCGCTGGCGGTCTCGAATTGGCCGGCCGGCGGTACCACGTCCCAGCTCTTCGATTCAGCCGTCGCGGTGATGTTCTCGGCCAGCGCCCGGCGAAAATAGCCTTCGGCCTCGGTATACTTGCCCTGCTTCTCGGCATAGGCGGCCTTCGCCCAGTCGTATCTCGAGCGGAACGCGTTAAGGCGGGAAAGCGCGCGCCCTCGCCATGGCGTTGTCGTGACAAGCGTTTCGCACTTGGCGAGCCAGGCGCCGGCGGCCGCCATGTTGCCGAGACGGAGATTGCCGGTGACCAGGAGATAATACTGCCCGACGAGGGCTCCCTTGATAGTGGGAATGCTCTCGGCGAACTCGACGAGTTTCTCGTGCAGCCTGATCTCCTCCCGCAGGTTCCCCGCGCGGCCTTCCGTCAGCGCGAGACCATTGGTGAATTGGACGTAGTCGTCGGCCTTGCCGCTCTTGAGCGGCTCGATCAGCTCGACCGCCTTGCGGTAATCGGCGAGCTCTTGGGCGGAGCGGCCCAACTCTCCCGCGGACGTGCCGCGGTCGAAATAGAAGCGCGCGGCGGCCGCGGCATCCAGACCCGCAGGCGGCTCCTTGTCCGCGACCGCGCGCGCGGCCGCCACCTTGGCGGGGTCAGGCTTCTCGCGGTCGAGCACCGCCGTGATG
>DATEQI010000484.1:0-2646 GCA_035272805.1 Alphaproteobacteria bacterium
CTCCGAGGCTTCGGGCTTCTGCTTGCCCATTTCGTCGAGCTGGCGCTGCAGCGCGTCGATCTTCTGCTTGAGCTCGTCGAGCTTGTCGGCGCGGGCTTGCTCCTCGGACTTGCCGCCCGTAGCCCCGGTGTCGGCAACGAAGGGGTTGAGCATCTTCATGGCGCGCTCCATCATCGCCACGTTCTGCTTGCCCACCTCCTCGAGCGAGCCGAAGGGGAAGAAGCCGTCAAAGGCGCCTTTCATGTATTGGCGGAACTTCTCCTGATTCTGGGCGAACGCCTTCATGCTGGATTCGAGATAGCGCGGCAGCATGCTGCCGAGGCTGTCGCCGTAAAAGCCGATGAGCTGGCGCAGGAAGCTGATCGGCAGCAGGTTTTGCCCCTTGCCTTCCTCCTCGACGATGATTTGCGTGAGCACCGGGCGCGTGATGTCCTCGCCGGTCTTCGCATCGAAGACGACGAACTCCTTGTTCGCCTTGACCATCTGGCACAGGTCGTCGAGCGTCACATAGCTGCTCGTCGCCGTGTTGTAGAGGCGCCGGTTGGCGTATTTCTTGATCGTGATCGGCGCGCTCGGCTCGCCGGTTTTCTCTTCCATCGCCACGCCGTGTGCCTCGTCGATGAGAGGACCGCTGCAGCTATGCGCTATATAAGTGCATTCATGCTGCATTGCGCAAGCATCTTCTCGCAAACGCGCACGGCTGGCCACGCTCGGCCCCACGGGCTATACTCGCCACCATGTCGGAGCCGCCGGAAATCGAGCATCTGGTCCGCCGCTACCTGGACCTCTGGCAGGAGCAATGGGCGGCAATGGCATCCGATCCAGAGCTCGCGGATGCGCTCGCCAGCTGGCTCGGCGCGCTCAATCAGGGCGCTCTCGGCATGTTTTCCGGCATGGCGGAGGCGGCCCGCAAGGCTGCCGAGGGGGGCCCGCGAGGCGCTCCCGGGGAAGCACGAGAGGGAGCCCCAAAGGGAGCCCGAGAGGGAGCCAGTAAGGCCGATGCCCGATCCCGCGAAGGAGGTGGAAAGCCCGGAGAAGCCGCCCGCAAGACTGGGTCCGCGGCCGCTCGCCCTCCATCTCACGACGGCGGTGATGACCTGGCTCAGCTCGCGCGCCGCATTGCCGCTCTTGATGAGCGGCTCGCTGCCCTTGAAGCCGGCGCTCGTGCCGGCGGCGGCGGCGCTGCGCCAAGACCTCGACGGCGTCGAGCCGGAGGCCCTGGCGGCGGCCCTTGAGCGCGAGGTCCGGGGCCGGATCGAGCGCTATCTCGCGTCCCTCGAGCGCTACCGCCACCATCCCTACCAGCGCAGCCTCGTCGACCCGCCGGCGCTCTGGAGCGAGGGCACCACGAGCCTGCGCGATTACGGGAGCCTGACGCCGAGCGCGCGCAAGGGGCCCGTGGTGCTCTTCGTGCCCTCCCTCGTCAACCGCGGCTACATTCTCGATCTCGCCGAGGGCAACAGCTTCCTGCGCTGGCTCGCTCGAGCGGGCTTCCGCCCGTTGCTGGTCGACTGGGGCCGGCCGGGGCCCGCCGAGCGCGGCTTCGATCTCACCGCCTATATCGCGGGCCGCCTCGAGCGCGCGCTCGATGCCGCGGTCGAGCTCGCCGGCGCCCCCGTGGGGCTGGTGGGCTATTGCATGGGCGGCAATCTGGCGCTCGCCCTTGCCAGCCGGCGGCCGAAAGCGGTGAAGGCGCTGGCCCTCCTGGCCACTCCCTGGGACTTTCACGCCGACCGGCCGGAGCTCGCCCGCGTGATCGCGGCCGGCTCGGCCCCGCTCCTCGCCATCGCCGACCGGCTCGGCGAGCTCTCGACCGACATCCTCCAGGGGCTCTTCTTCCTGCTCGATCCTTACTTGGCCCCGCGCAAATTTCTGCGCTTCGCCGGCTTCGCGCCCGGCTCGGCGCGCGAGCTTGCCTTCGTCGCACTCGAGGACTGGCTCAACGACGGGGTGCCGCTCGCGGCCAAGGTGGCGCGCGAGTGCCTGGAGGGCTGGTACGGCCAGAATACGCCGGGACGCGGCGAATGGTGCGTTGCGGGCGAGCCCGTCGACCCGCGCAAGCTCCGCCGGCCCACCCTCGTGATTGTGCCCGCCCAGGACCGCATCGTGCCGCCACCCTCGGCCGAGGCCCTGGTGGGGCTCATTCCGGGTGCCGAGCGCCTGCAGCCGAGCCTGGGCCACATCGGCATGATGGTGAGCGCTGCCGCCGAGGCCGCGGCGTGGCGGCCACTCGCGGCGTGGCTCACGGGCAAGCTCGGGCCGCCGCCTCGGCGCAAGGGGCAAGGGAGCCATGCGCCGGCCGCCTTGCCTTCGCAGGTGCAACAGACATATAACTCCACGGCGCGGAAGTGAAATTTGCGCTAACCGACCCCAGGAGGACCTCCCGATGACCGAAGTCGTGATTGCCGGCGCCGCCCGCACGCCGATCGGCGCATTCAACGGCGGGCTCGCGAGCGTGCCCGCCTCCTATCTCGGCACCGTCGCCATCGAGGAGGCCTTGAGGCGCGCCAAAGTCGAGAAGGGCGAGGTGGATGAGGTGATCCTGGGCCAGATCCTCGCGGCGGGCGCGGGGCAGAACCCGGCGCGCCAAGCCGCCATCGCGGCGGGCATCCCGGTCGAGAAGACCGCTTACGGCGTCAACCAGCT
>DATEQI010000485.1:0-21182 GCA_035272805.1 Alphaproteobacteria bacterium
GGCGAAGCCGGGCGAAGCCGGCGCGCGGCGCGCCGAAGGTGATGATGGCAAGCGGCGCCATACCGTGCGCGGCGAGAAGGCCGCCGGTAAGGAGGGCCAAGGCACCTCCGAGCGAGTGGCCGGTCAAGATGGGCGGAACGCCGCCGCGCGCGAGCTCGCGCCGCAGCCTCGCCTCGATCGCGCGTGCGCCGGCGAGAAATCCCGCGTGGCACCAGCCGAGATGGGGGCAGCGCTCGGGCCAAACCTCGAGGTCGCGCAGCCAATCCTCCAGATCCCGCGTGGTGCCGCGAAAGGAGACATAGGGGACGCCGTCCTCGTCCCGGCGCAGCGCATGGACGTCCTGCCAGCGGTACGTCGGGCTTTCGCGATAGGCCGCTTGCGCAAGCCTCGCCGCCACAACTACGCGGGCGGCCGTGCCTTTGGGCATGGAGATGGCCTGGGATCGGATGTCGGATGTCAGAGGACAGAAGCGGCGCGGGACGGGCGCTCAGCTGCCTTCCGGCATCCGTCCTCTGTCATCTGGTCTTCAGGCGCGCGCGCTTCGCACGGCCTGCGCGATGAGCTCGTCGGAGTAAGGCTGCTCGCCATTCTCGTGGCGCACCACCGCCTTGGTGAGGGCTGCGAGCTCCTCGCTGTCGTCGAGATCGAGCGGCTCGTCGGCGCCGGCAGCCATATCGGCGCTTACCGCTGCGACATAGGCCTCCGTGTCGTTCTCGTTGGGCGGCGCCCAGCGCGCGATGATGCCGCGGATCGTCTTGAGGCCGTGCTTGGCCTGATAGTTGTAGAGCGTGCGCGCGAGCGCCCTCAAGCCGAAGACCGGCTCGCTGAACTGGAAGAAATCGGGGTCGCTTTGCTCGGATGCCAGGCCCGCCCAATGATCGTCCGAGCGGCGCAGGTTGCCGGGATTGTTGTTGCGAATGCCGCGTGGTGTAGCCATTTGAAAATACCTCTCGTCGCGTGAAAAGCACCTCAGCGCACGTAACCGAGGAGCTCCAGCAGCTTCCACATGACCGCACCCGCGGCTCCCGCGGCGCCGCAGATGAGGAGCAGAGTGCGCCCCTCGACGTAGGTGCTGCAGCCCTGCTGGCGTCCCTTGAGGATGAGGGCGCGCACGCGCCCGCTCTCGGCGAGCTGGCGGGCGAGCTCGCGATCGATGTGGCGCTGTGCCGCGTTGAGAACGAAGGGCTCGACCGCGCCCGCCTTGGTGCGGATCTTGAGGCAATGCGAGGCGTAATGCGCGAAATCTGACTTGAGGCGCTGGCGGATCGCCCGCTCGCGCTCACTCAAGCTCCTCGAGCGCTTCCTCATGCGAGGCGCCGCCCGCGTCCTTCTCTTCATTTGTCGGCGTCTCTTTCCAGCCGAGCCGCGCCTTGGCCAAAAAGAGGGCAGCGGAGACACTCTTGTCCTCGGTCGCCATCTGGAAAAGCGTGCGCGCGATCTCCGCCTTCACCTTGGCGCCGCCTGCGCGCAGCTCGTAGCGGAACGCCTTGCGCAGCGTCTTGGCGTCGATGGGATTGCCCGTCTCGGGGTTGACGATGAGGAGGCTGATCTCCTCCTGCGGCATGCCGAGTCCGGCAAGCGACTCGACCATGCCGCGTTGCTTCTCCGTCGGCGGGAAAGGGGGCATCGCGTGCTTTCGTTCCTCATACCGTTCAGGAGCCGGCGCGGAGCATCGAGCGTCGCGTCGTCGTGGCGTTTGCGTCTTCGGCTGGAGATGTGCTGGCGCCGCTCCCGCAATGGGCGCCGCCTCATGGCGCGGCGCGCACAGGTGCTGCCCGCTGCGGGCGAGGAGCCGCGCCGGCAAACAAAAACGCCCGCACGGCGGCGGGCGCAACTCGTCAGGATGGGAAATACCTATCACATCGATGGCCATCGGTCAAGCCAAGAATGGCGCGGCCTGCGAGATTATTGCGCGGCGGTGCCGCGACGTGGAAAACTCCACTCGACGGATGGCGCGGAGCCGACGACACCGAGCGGAGAGATGCCATGGACATGATCGAGCGGATTAAGGCGCGGCCGCTGCCCTTCGCAACTCTGCTCGGCGTCGAATATCTCGAGATGGGACCCGAGAAAGTGGTCGCCGAGCTCCCTGTACGCGCGGAGCTTTGCACCCGCCCGGCGGTGCTGCACGGCGGCGCCGTCATGGCGTTTGCCGATACGCTCGGTGCTGTCGCCACCATCCTCAACCTGCCCGAAGGGGCAAGCACGACGACGATCGAGAGCAAGACGAACTTCCTCGCCCCCGCCCCCCTTGGCAGCAAGGTGATCGGCGAATGCACGCCTGTGCACCGCGGCAAGCGCACCATGGTATGGCAGACGCGGATCAGGACCGCCGAGGGCCGCCTGGTGGCGCTCGTCACCCAGACCCAGCTCGTGCTTCCCGCCGCCTGACCCGCAGCAGCCGATCTTTCCGCTCGAACGGCGTCTTGTCCTCGGCTATAAATGCCGCGAGGCTTCCCCTAGGCGCGACGAGCCTAAGTGCCAGCGGAAAGAAGGGATGCCGAGGGCGCCATGACCGCAGCCGAGACAGCTCCCCTCCCCCCCGACGCGGCGCGCGTGAAAGCCTATGCGCGCGAACTCGGCGCCCATCTTGTCGGCATCGCGAGTGCGGCAACGCTCAACGCCTTCCCGCCCGATCCGCGCTTTCCGCAGACGCCCGAGCGCATCTCGCCCTATTGCAAGAGCGTGGTCGTCATCGTCCAACGCATTCCCGCAGGAGCCTTCCGCTGCAAGACGAATGTGCCCGTCCAGTACATCGACATGCTGGTGCTGCGGCGCATGGACAAGATCGCCTATCGCCTCGCCGAGTGGCTCGAGCGGAGCGGCTATCCGAGCTTCGTGACCGCGGCCCAGGAGACCGACTGGAGCTACAAGACCGCGAGCTATGGGCGGCTCTCGACGCGCCATCTCGGCGTCGAGGCCGGACTCGGCACGCTCGGGCTCGAGGTCAATATCCTGACGCCGGAGTTCGGGCCGAGGCTTTACTTGACCGGAATCCTGACGGAGCTCGAATTGGCACCCGACCATCCGATGAGCGAGCAGGTCTGCATCGGGGAGTCCTGCTCGCGCTGCCTGCACAGCTGCCCCGCCGACGCGGTCGGGCATTTCGACATCGACAAGCGCGCCTGCGCCACGGCCGCGCAGGAATTCGGCTTCTCGACCATCCTCAAGTTCTTCGACCGTTTCATCGATGCGCCGCGCGACGCCAAGGTGGCGCTCGCAAGCTCGCGCGATCTTTTCGGTTTCTGGCAGGGACTCCTCCGCGTAGTCGGCTCGTTCGGGGACTGCCCGCGCTGCCTCGCGGTCTGCCCCGTGGGCGACGACTATCACGCGCATCTCGCGGAGCTTCAGAAGGCGATTCCCGAGCGCACGCCTGAGAAGGTCGCGAAGGGAAAGGCGATGAAAGAGGCGCGGCAAGCGGGCGCCGCCATCGACGGCCTCGATGCGTGGAATATCCGCTGGGTCGGACCCGAGGGCTACAAGCAGCTCGTCGCGCGCCAAGTACAAGCCTTCAAGAAACGCCAAGCCGAGCGCGCCGCAAGCTCAGCAGCCGCGGCAAGCGCCGCAGAAGAGCGTTGAGCGAACGATGATCGCAGCCTTCCAAGCCCCGATCGCCGCAGAAGAGCTCAAGGCAAAGGCGCGCGCCCTCGGCGCCGACCTCGTCGGCATCGCCGACGGCCGGATCATGGACCAGTATCCGCCCGATCCGCGCGACCCGCGCCGCCCGCGCGACGTGACCGAAGTGGACGGCGAGCGCGTCATTGTGCTCGCCAAGCATTACACCTTGGGCACTACGCGCCTCGCGCGCTGGGACGAGCGGCACAAGTACTATAACGACGAGCTCACCCTCACCATGCTGGAGGAGGCCTCGCTCGAGCTCGTCTACTGGCTCGAGGACAAGGGCTATCCCGCGATCATCATTCCGCCGACGCATGTCGATCCGTGGCGCTATCAGGGCGATCCAGCCGCGCACCCCTCGACCATCCTCTCGCTCACCCATGCCGCGGTCGAGGCCGGCCTCGGCACGCTCGGCCTCAATCTCCAGCTCTTGACCGCCGAGTATGGCCCGCGCGTGATCCTGACAGCGCTTCTGTGCTCCGCCCCCGTCGAGCCGGACAAGAAGATGGAGACGGCCCTCTGCCTCGGCCCCTCATGCGGGCGCTGCCTCAAGGCCTGCCCGGGAGACGTGGTCGGCCATTGGCAGCGCGATTGGCCGAGTTGCGACCGCTACCGCTCGCCCCACGGTTTCGCCCAACTTGCCGAGCACATCGCCCGCATCATCGACGAACCCGATCCCGCGCTGCAGAAAAAGGCATTGCGCTCCGAGGCGAGCTTCAATCTTTGGCAGAGCATCCTGCGCGGAGCCGGAGTCATCACCGGTTGCCGGCGCTGCCAGGACGTCTGCCCGGTCGGCGCCGATTACGAGGCGCACATCAAGGAGGCGCTCGACGAGGTGCCCGAGACCACGCCGGCCAAGGTGAGCCGCCTCGCGGCGATGGTCGCGCGCGAAAGAGACGGCAGCCTGCCCGAGAGTTATGGCGCCGAGGCGCGTTGGATCGGCAAGCTCCCCTATAGCGATGGAAGCTGAACGCCGTGAGCATCCGAGGGAGGGATAAGGGTCATGCCGCTGGCGCTGCCGCGCTCGCGCGCCGAGATCGAGAAACTTCAACGCGCGCGCAAGGTCGCGGCGCTGAAAAACGCGCTTAGGGCGCCGTTCCACCGCAAGCGACTCGCCGGCATCGATCCGGAGAAGGCCCACGAACCCGAGGTGTGGCACAAGATCCCGCTCCTCGACAAGGAAGAGCTGAGAAGCCTCTCGACGGAGCGCTATTTCGCCGAGTTCTGCTTGGCCGAGCGCCACGAGATCGCGGAATATTGGCGCTCGGGGGGCGTGACCGGGGAGCCGCTCTTCTATCCGCGCACTTACGCGGACCTGCCTTATTGCATGCTCGGCTTCACGCGCACCTTTCAATGCGTCGGCTTCGCGAAGGGCGACGGCTGCCACATGGCGCTCCCCTTGGGGGTGCATCCGGCCGGGCAAATGTGGGCCCGCAGCGGCGAAGAGCTCGGCATCGGCATGTTGTGGGCGGGGGCCGGAGCATCGACGCCGTCTGCCATGCAGCTTGCGCTCATCGAGCGGCTCAAGCCGAAAATCCTCCTCACGATGAGCAGTTACGGCCTCCATCTCGCCAACCTCGCCGAGGCCCAAGGCGACGATCTCAGGCGCTCCTCCGTCGAGAGGATCATGTGCACGGCCGAGCCGCTCTCGGATGCCAAGCGCGAGAAGCTCGCCCGCATGTGGGGTGCCGCGGTCTACGATTGTTTCGGCATGACGGAAGCCAGCATGATGGGGGCCGAGAGCGACAGCTCGCAAGGCTACCACATCTGGACCGATCTCTTTTTCATCGAGGTGCTGGACGCAACGACCCACGAGCCGGTGCCGGCGGGCATGCCGGGCACCCTCGTCGTCACCCCGCTGTGGAGTTTCACCGGGACGCCTTTCCTGCGCTGGAACTCGGGCGACATCGTGGTCTTGCGCGAGGAGGCGGGCGACGGCCCCTTCTCGGTCTTCCCCGTGATCAAGCACGCGCACCGCACGGCCGGATTCTTTAAGGTGCGCGGCATCAACCTCAGTCACGCCGAGTTCGAGGACTTCATGTTCCGCAGCCACGATGTCGCCGACTTCAAGGCCGAGGCGGTGAACGAGGGGGGTCTCGATCTTCTCGTGCTCTCGATCGAGATCGCCCAAGGTGCCGACGGCGCAAGCGTGCTCGAGCGCGTCGGCCGTGCCACCAAGGCGAGCTTCGAGATCAGCCCGAAGGTCGTGCTGCTCGAGCGCGGCACACTTGCGCGGGAATTCGAGCGCGCGGTCAAGGCTCCCCGCTTCGTCGACCGACGCTCATAGGGCGTATCCGGGTACCGGCCCAAACCCCCTCGCCAAAGAAACGCAAGACGCCATGGACAATTTCTCTCTGAGCCAGATCGTGCGCAAGCCCGCCGTCACTTCCGCGCGCGGGATCGTCGCCTCCCAGCATCGCCGCGCGGCCGAAGTGGGGGCCTTGGTACTCGCCCGCGGCGGAGACGCCGTCGATGCGGCGGTCGCCACCTCCTTCGCGCTCGGCGTGCTCGAGCCATGGATGAGCGGGCCCGGCGGCGGCGGCGCCATGGTCATCCATCGCGCGCGCGAGGGACGCACCTGGGCGGTCGACTTCGGCCTCCGCGCGCCCGCGCGGCTCGATCCGGCGGACTACCCCCTCTCTGGCAGCGGCATCTCCTCTGACCTCTTTCCCTGGCCCGCCGTCGTCGAGGAGAGGAACGCGGTGGGCGCCAGCGCGATCGCCGTGCCGGGAGCGGTCGACGGCATGCGCGTGGCCCACGAGGCCTTCGGCACGAAGCCGTGGCGCGAGCTCGTCATACCGGCGGCCGAGCTCGCCGCGGACGGCCTGCTGGTCGACTGGTACGCGGCCCTCATCATCGCGTCGGCGACGCGCGCGCTCGCCGCGAACGAATGCGCGGCCGCGACCTTCCTCGAGGAGGGACGCTGGCCGCCCGTCTCGTCGTGGACCGCACTCGAGCAGAAGCGCCTCGATCTCTCGCGTCTGGCAAGCACGTTGCGGCGTCTCGCCGAGCGGGGGCCGCGCGAGTTCTACGAGGGCGAGCTCGCGCGCGGCATCGCGCGCGACGTGCGGCGCGCGGGCGGCAGCCTCGCGGAAGAGGACCTCGCGGGCTACCGCGCGAGACTCGTCGAGCCGCGCGCCATTCCCTATCGCGGCGCCACCCTCCACGCGGGAGCCGAGCTCACCGCCGGGCCGACGCTCGCGCATGCGTTAGCACTCCTCTCGGCGCGCACCCTCGGCGGCGGCGGGCGGCCCGATGGCGATGCCTATCTTGCTTACGCCGAGGCGCTCGAGACGGCCTATGGCTGGCGTCTTGCCCATATGGGCGATGTCGAGGGCGGGCGCACCGGGCCAGGCTGCACCACCCACTTCGGCATCGTCGACCGGCACGGCAACATCTGCGCCGTGACCCAGACGCTGCTCTCGATCTTCGGCTCGAAGGTCGTGCTGCCTGAAAGCGGGCTCCTCATGAACAACGGCATCCTCTGGTTCGATCCGGAGCCCGGCAAGCCGAATTCGCTTGCGGCCGGCAAGCGCTGTCTCATGAACGTCTGCCCGGTGGTGGGCGAGCACCGCGGCCGGCGCTTCGCGCTCGGCGCCTCCGGCGGGCGCCGCATCATGCCGGCCGTGATGCAGCTCGTCTCCTTCCTCGTCGATTACGGCATGAGCCTCGAGGAGGCCTTCCACCATCCGCGCATCGATTCGAGCGGCGGCGACACGGTGATCGCCGATCCCACGCTTCCGGAGGAGGTGCGCGAAACCCTTGCGCGCCGCTTCAAGCTCGTCCATGGCCGGCGCAGCGTCTTTCCCTACCTCTTCGCCTGTCCCGCCGGCGTGCTGCGCAGCGGCGATACCAACGAGGGTGCGACCGAGATCATGTCGCCTTGGGGAGATGCGGTCGCGGAAGGCGGGGGAAGCGGCTAGGGCGTCTTGCGCTGTGCGAAGTTGCCTCGGACAGCATGCGGTGGTCCTTCGAGACGCTCGCTGCACTCGCTCCTCAGGATGAGGTCAAGCTTTTTCTGCCACACACCAATTCTCCTCATCCTGAGGAGCGCCCCGAAGGGGCGCGTCTCGAAGGACCCGCGACGGCTCTGCAAGCGTTCTCGCGTCTGCGCTCATGCCTTCCCCGCTGCCGTGCGGTCCGCCTTGAGCCAGCGAAAAAGCTCCTCTTTGCGCCGCTCAAGCAGGAGCGCACCGTCGCGCGCCGACCAGTCATAGACGCCGCGACCACTGGGCAATCCGCGGTGCCCGTCCGCCACCAGCCGGCCGAGCGCGGGCGCCGGACGAGGTGCGGCGTCGAGGCTTGGTTGCAGGAAGTGGGCGAAGGCCACCATCGTATCGAGCCCGCCGACATCGGCGGATTCGATCGGCCCCGTGATCGCAAGCCGCCTGCCGATGGAATTGCGGACGACCGCGTCGATCGCTTCCGCCGATGCCACGCCTGCCGCCCATAGCGCCCACGCCTCCCGCAGCGCCGCGAACTGAATGCGGTTCCCGATGAAGCCCGGCACTTCCTTGTCGATCACCACCGGCTGCTTGCCTACATCGCGCAAGATCTCGCACACGCGCGGGACCAGCTCGCGCGCCGTCTCAGGGCCCGCGCACACTTCCACGAGAGGGATCAATTGCGGCGGATACCAGAAATGCGTGGCGATCACGCGGCTGCGCTCGCGCATCCTATCGACAAGCTCGCTCGCGAGATGTCCGCTCGATGAGGCGAGCACCACCTTCGCGCCGCAGAGGGCATCGAGCCTCCCGAAGATCTCGCGCTTGAGCGCCATGTCCTCGGGGACGGCCTCGATCACGAGCTCGGCGTCCGCGGCGTCCTCGAGCTTCGTCGTCGTTCGAATGAGAGCGATCGCTCTCTCGCATTGCCCGTTCGTCTTCAGCCCATGGGCCACGAACGATTGCAGGCTCGCCCTGATCTTGACGAGGGCTGCGGCAAGGCTCGCCTCCCTGCGGCCGACGAGCGAGACTTGCCATCCTGCGCTTGCAAAAATCTCGGCGATGCCGTGGCCGATGATGCCATTGCCGATGACCGCCATTTCTCGGGCTTTGCCGCTGCCAGCCATAGCTTCCTCCTGACGCCCCGCTCATTGGGAATAAGACGCTGAATCCTATACCGGAAACGGCACCCGCGCGGCGCAAATCGGGGCTCGGAGAGGAAATGCCGGACACATACACTATATATATGTGTCCGGCCGACACCCTCGCGGGCGAGGGTAAAGCGGGGCATCGGGGACGGCGGCATGGGCGATCGCCCGCGCCCCCCCCACGACGGGCCGAGGCCCTGGTCAAATGTCGCCAACCGTGGTGGAGTGCCGGCACCTTCACCGCGGCCGCGGCGGCCGCGTCTCATAGGCGATCTTCCTTGGAAGCGTGAATGTCATGGAACAGCGGATGAACGGTGCCGAAAGCCTGGTGCGCACGCTCTTGGCCGGCGGCGTCGAGGTCTCCTTCACCAACCCCGGCACCTCGGAAATGCATTTCGTCGCGGCCCTCGACAAGGTCGAGGGCATGCGCTCGGTGCTTTGCCTCTTCGAGGGTGTCGCGACCGGAGCCGCCGACGGCTACGGCCGCATGGCGGGAAAGCCGGCCTCGACCCTTCTGCATCTCGGCCCCGGGCTCGGCAACGGCATCGCCAACCTGCACAACGCGAAGCGGGCGTTAACACCGCTCGTCAACATCGTCGGCGAGCACGCGACCTATCACCGCGCCTATGACGCGCCCTTGACCTCCGACATCGAGGGGCTGGCACGGCCGGTCTCGGGCTGGGTGCGCACTGCGACCGATGCGCGGAGCGTCGCCGCGGACGGCGCTGCGGCGATCGCGGCGGCACGCACCCCGCCCGGCCAGGTCGCCACCTTGGTCCTCCCCGCCGATACCGCGTGGAACGAGGGTAACGGCGTGGCGCCGCTCCCGCCCGTGCCGGCGGCACGGCCGGTCGCGGATGCGGCGATCGATGCCGCCGCGCGCATCCTCAAGCGCGGCGAGGCGACGATGATCCTCTTGGGCGGCAGCGCCCTCCGCGAGGAGGGGCTCGCCCTTGCCGGCCGCATCGCGAGCAAGACCGGCGCGCGCCTTATGGCGCCGACCTCGAATGCGCGCATCGCGCGAGGGGCCGGCCGCGTCGCGATCGAGCGCGTGCCCTATCCGGTCGATCATGCGCTTGCGGCACTCAAGGACGTGCAGCATTTGATCCTCGTCGGCGCGCGCACGCCGACGGCCTTTTTCGGCTATCCCGGCAAGCCAAGCCTCATGACCCCTCCGGGTTGCCACGTGCAGACGCTCGCGACCCCGGAGCAGGATCTGATCGCGGCACTCGCCGCACTCGCGGACGCGGTGCAGGCACCCCGCAACGCGAGCAACGTCCCGCCCGTGGAACGGCCGCAGGTCCCGCGGGGCGGTGCGGTCACGCCCGAAGCGCTCGCGGCGATGCTGGGAGCGCTGCTTCCGGAAGGTGCGATCGTGTGCGACGAGTCCGTCACCACCGGGCGCGGCTTCTTTCCGATGACCCGCGCCGCACCGCCGCACGATTGGCTGCAGATCACGGGAGGTGCCATCGGCCTCGGCATGCCGCTCGCCACCGGGGCCGCCGTCGCCTGCCCCGAGCGCAAAGTGGTCAACCTCGAGGCCGACGGCAGCGGCATGTATACGCTGCAGGCGCTGTGGACGCAGGCGCGCGAGCGCCTCGACGTCTTGACGCTCGTCTGGTCGAATCGCACTTACGCCATCCTGCGTCACGAGCTGGCGCAAGTGGGTGCCGGCAATCCCGGCCGCAAGGCGCTCGACATGCTGAGCCTCGGCAATCCCGAGCTTGACTGGGTCAAGCTCGCGGGCGGCATGGGGGTCGAGGGCAGGCGGGCCGCGACGATGGACGAGCTCGTGCGCGCTTTCCGCACCGGCCTCGAGGCGAAGGGGCCGTTCCTCATCGAGGTCGTGCTCTAGCGGGGCGGCAATTTCGTCAGTATCCTGCTCTTTTGCGACTGCGCGCCTCGACGGGCCAGTTCGGGCGCTCCGCCCCTCTATGAGGCGATTGCGGATCGCGAGGCGATGACAAGGGGGGAGAAGCCATGAAAACCTTAACGGATGTCGTGGTTGCGGCGCGGGACGGCGGGGCCTGGGTGGTCAGGAAGGGTCAGCATATTCGCGTGACCGAAATCCAGGGCGGGGCCATCGGCGACTTCGTTTGCTTCAACGCGAACAATCTCAGGGAGCGCTTGAGTCAAGCGCGCACGAAGTGCAATCAGGGCCGGCTGCTGATCACCACGGGCAACCATCTCTACAGCCGCGACAACAACGTGCTCCTGACGGTCGCCGAGGACACCTATGGCATCCACGACATGCAATACGGCATGTGCAGCGCCTGGGTGTTCGCCAACTTCAGGGACAAGGACTACCGCGGCTTCAAGGCGGGCGCCATGCAGGTCGGCGGCCCCCTCGGCGTGCCGCCCTTCGGCTGCTACGAGGTGCTGCAGAAGGCGCTCAAGCCGTGGGCCGTCGAGCCGGAGAATATCCCCGAGCCTCTCAATCTCTTTCAGACCCTCGAGTACGATTTCTCGAACTATACCTTCAAGCTGATCGACGGCCGCAGCAAGCCGGGCGACTACATCGACTTCGTCGCGCGCATGGATACGCTTTGCGGCTTGAGCGCCTGCCCCTCGATGGGACGGCCGCTCAAGGTGCAGATCTATGACGTGTGAGGATGGGCGCGCCGCCGGCGCGGGCGCCTCAGCGACCCCTCCCCCTTCCTTCTCCCGTCTTGAAGCGCGCGCGCACCTCATCGCGCGCGTCGCGATGGAGGTAATGGGCGCCAAGGACGGCGAGGGCACAGATGAGGATGCCGCCCGCACGCTTCTCGTCGCGGTGACGGCTCGAGGCCGCCCGCTCCTGCCAGCACCATTCCTTGACCGGGCGGTCATGCCCCACGCAGGTATAGACGATCGAGCCCGGCGGCCGAGCGAGACCGCCGAGTGAAGTGAGCGCCTGCCACACCGCGTTTCCCGCCTCGATCTGGGCATCGGCGCGCGCCGGCTCGGCGTTCCCGCTGCCGTCGACCTTGAGCTCGAGGGGGGCCGCATGGAGGCGCTCGAGGCCTGCTACGGCGAAATCGCGGCGGAACTGGTGGGCTGCCTTGAGGCTCGTGCCGTCGATGGTGCCGTCGCGCGCCATGCGGATCCAGCGGTCGGCTATTCTCTGGGGACGGCTGTCCGGCCCGCTTTCGTCGAAGGGTGCCCGCGGCAGGTCGAGGACCTCCTCGTGGCGCTTGCGCTCCGCCGTCGCGCGCACCGGCGTCCCCTCCTCCTCGCTACGGCGCTCGGCCGCCTCGTGCTTGCGGCTTGCCGCCAGCATCTGACGGCGCGCGCGCGCCGCCGACTTCAATCTCGCCTTGAGAAGCTGCGGTGCGCCGCGCCATTCCTCCGTGACCTCGACCACTTCCGCGATGCCGTCGCCAGCGGCGAGGCGGAAGAGCCGTATGCTCTCGCCCTCGCGCCACTCGAAAAAGCCGGGCATGTCGAGGCGCGGCTCGGCAAGGAGCGGAAGTCCGCCCTCATCGCGGCCGACGATGATCGCGGCAAGCCCCATGCGTCCGCCACGGCGCTCGTGTCCTGCGGCGACACCACTTCGGCAGTCGGACTCGAGGCTCATCGGCTCGTTGCCTTTGCTCGAGAGGTCACTTGGGGACCGCGCCCGCGCGCCGAGCCGGCGGGCGGAGTGGGAAAAGGCGCGGGAGGGCGGCCGGGGAGGTCGAACCGCCGCTCCCGCTACGGGCGCGAGCTTGGGCGATGGGGGGCACCTCGCGACCCGATGGCTGGATGAGTGGGATGCTTGGGCTCACTGGACACGGCGCGACAAGGAGAGAGCAACTCGCTGGGATCATGCGCGGACGATACAAAATGTATCGCCCTGTGTCAATACCTATCGTATCGTACAGGACCATTGCGCATCGCTACAATTTGTATCGATGGCGCACTATCCACATGACCGGCTCCGCGAGGCGCGCGAGCGTGCCGGCTACCCGACAGCGGCCGCCTTCGCCAAGACCCACGAGCTCACGGAAAGCACCTACCGCAGCCACGAGAACGGCTCGCGCGGCCTGAGCATGGCGGCGGCCCGCCTTTATGCCGAGCTGCTCGGCGTGCCCTGGACCTGGATCATGGCGGGCGAGCCGCCGGCGAGCTCGGGCGAGAAGGCCGGCGAGCGCAGCGCCGAGGGGACTCCGGTGCCGCAGCCGGCGCCGCCGCCCTTGCGGCCGCGCGTCGACATCGAGGTGCTCTCCGCCATCCTCGAGCGGGTGGAGGCCAATCTCGCGCGCCGGCGCCGCAAGATGAGCCCGCTCCACAAGGCCGAGCTCATCGCCAACAGCTACGCGCTCGTCGAAGAGTTCGGGCTCGAGGCCGCCACGCGCGAGTTGCGCAGCGGGCTCCGCGTGCGCTCGCGCTCCCACGCCAAGAGCGCCTGAGAAACCCCAAAAGCGCCCTCCGCCCAACGCCTCCGAGGCGCCTTCGCCAGCGTCGCGCGTTGCCATGAGCCGGGCACGCCGAGCCGTGCCCTGGAGGTGCCGCAAACCTCGGAGAAAGCGGAGTTTTCCCTTCACTATAGCGAGAGAAAATGGGTCTTGACGCAATCCTCACGTGTATACTAGCTTCGCGAATCCCCCGAGATAGTGGGGGTGGGCTGCGCACAACAGCCCACCAGCGCGGCGTCCCCCGCGCTCAACACCAGACGCTGCCCACTCGCCGGGTTAGCCCAGCGGGTGCAGCCTAGCACAGGCATGTCATGGGGATCATGGGTGGGGAAGCAAAGGCCCGGCTCGCGCGCGCGGCGCAAATGATCGAGAGCCCTGCGGATCGCCACCGCGCCCGGGGGATCCAAGCCTTCAAGCAAGCCATCGATGCGCTGTTCGAGGCGGAATCGGCCGAGCGCGCAATTCCCCCGGTGAGGGAGCTCTTCGCGATCGCCCATCGTCCATCGCTGAGATTGGCAACCCTTCACGGCCGCCTGCTGCCGCCGGCACTTGCCCTCGGCCAGGCCGGGGCGGGCCTGTGCCTGCCGGCGCCGCGCGCCTTGCCGCGGCTGCCGGGCAAGGCGGGCCCGCGCGGCGAAGCCCGCCGCGCCGAGGCCGCCCTCGCGCGCCTCGTCATCTCGCGCTGATTGCCCCGACCGCCGCCCACCTGCACCATCGATATGACCGCTTGCCATTCGATGCGATGTGTATTGACTTCGTTTGATACGATATGTATCGTATACGCGCACTCCACGAGCGCCCCGCCCCTGCCGCAGGCCAGGAGATGTCGCCCATCTGCCTCCTTAGCACCTCAGCCGATCTTCTCCCTGCGGCATCCGCGCCCGCCCCTGCCGCGCTCGCGGCAGCGCCCCGTACCTATCACGCCGAGCTCATCGAGGGGCGCGGGTACCGGGCCACGCTCGTGATCGAGGCGACATCTCAGAGCGCTGCCGCGGGCGAGGCCGCGCGCTACGCGGCCGCGTTGGGTTATCGCTGCGGGCGCCTCAAAGCCGGGGCCGGAGAAGGCCCCGTATGGTAAGGGCCAGCCTCGCAGCGCTCCTCCTCGTCCTTGCGCTCGCAGCCCCCGCTCCAGCAGGAGCAGAGGGCATCCTCGACAGCCTGGGCTGCATCGCGCGCACAGTCTATTGGGAGGCGCGGGACCAACCCTTCGACGGCCAGCTCGGCGTCGCCTTCGTGGTGCTCAACCGCATGCGCGCGAGCGGCAAGACCGCATGCGCGGTCGTCGACGAGCGCGGCAGCTTCCTCGCCATCGCGCAGCATGGGCACGCGCCCGGGCACGACGCGCGCGCCTGGGGGCTTGCTCAGGAGGCCGCCCTCATCGCCTGGCAGGAGCCCGACGCCGACCCCACGGGGGCTGCCACTTACTTTCACCGCCTCGACGTGCGACCGGCGTGGGCGCAGAGCCTCACCTTCACGCGCCGCATCGGCAGGCATCTCTTCTTTCGCGCGAGAACGGCGGCCGAGGCGGCACCTTCCCCCTCCACACGGCCGGCAGCCTCAGCGGGAAAGGAAAAATGACCCATTGCCATGGACCGCGCGGCAACGGCACGGCATGATCCGCGTGGCGCTAGGGGGAAGTTAAGCCGCGTGAGTGCGGCAGGGGGCGGCACGCGATGGCCGAGAGGGCTTACGTCCTGGCGATCGACCAGGGAACGACGAGCACGCGGGCGATGCTCTTCGATGGCGCCGGCCGGCCGCACGGGATGGCGCAGAAGGAGCTCGCGCAGATCTACCCCGCCCCCGGCTGGGTCGAGCATGATCCGGAGGAGATCTGGAGGGATGTGCTCGAGGTGTGCCGCCGCGTGCTCGCGGAAGCCCGCATCACCGCGCGCGAGATAGCCGCGATCGGCATCACCAACCAGCGCGAGACCACGCTCATCTGGGAGCGCAAGAGCGGCCGCCCGATCCACAACGCCATCGTCTGGCAGGACCGCCGCACGGCGCAAGTGTGCCGCAAGCTCGCCGCCGAGGGATTAGGCGAGCTCGTGGCGGCGCGGACGGGCCTCCTCATCGATCCCTATTTCTCCGGCACCAAGATCGCCTGGCTGCTCGACCACGTCCCCGGCGCCCGCGCGCTTGCCGAGCAAGGCGAGCTCGCCTTCGGCACCGTCGACAGCTTCCTCCTGTGGCGGCTCACCGGCGGGCGCGCGCATGCGAGCGACCTCACCAACGCCTCGCGCACGCTCCTTCTCGATATCCACCGCCAAGTGTGGGACGCGGAGCTCCTCGAGGCCCTCGGCGTGCCGGCAGCACTCTTGCCGCGCCTCCTCCCCAACGTCGCTGATTTCGGCGAGACCGAGCCGCACCTCTTCGGTGCCGCCATCCCCGTGAGCGGGATGGCCGGCGACCAGCAGGCGGCGAGCATCGGCCAGGCCTGCCTCTCGCCCGGCATGATCAAGGCGACCTACGGCACCGGCGCCTTCATCCTGCTCAACACCGGAGGTGAGGCCCTCGCCTCGCGCCATCGCCTGCTCACCACCATCGCCTACCTGCTGCCCGATCGCCCCGTGCAATATGCCCTTGAAGGCAGCATTTTCGTGGCGGGTGCCGCCGTGCAGTGGCTGCGCGACAAACTCTCGCTCATCCGGGACGCCGGCGAGAGCGAAGGGCTTGCTCTCGGGCTCGACGACAATCGCGGCGTTTATCTCGTCCCGGCCTTCACCGGTCTCGGTGCTCCCTATTGGCAGCCGGACGCGCGCGGTGCCGTGCTCGGTCTCACGCGCGACAGCGGAGCCGCCGAGATCGTGCGCGCGGCACTCGAGGCCGTCGCCTACCAGACCCACGATCTCATGGCGGCGATGGCGGCGGACGGGGCAGGAGCGCTGACCGCGTTGCGCGTCGATGGCGGCATGGTCAAGAACGACTGGCTGCTGCAGTTCCTCGCCGACATCCTCGCACTTCCCGTGGCCCGCCCCGCGGTCGCCGAGACCACCTCGCTCGGTGCCGCCTATCTTGCCGGGCTCGGCAGCGGCTTCTTCAGCTCGACCGAGGACATCGCGCGCAACTGGCAGTGCTCCCGCCTCTTCGAGCCGCGTATGTCGGGCGACGAGCGCGAGGCACTCCTTGCCGGTTGGCGCCGCGCCGTCGCCGCCGTGCAAGGTATGGCCTCGGCCGGCTGAGGATCATCGCTCGGCGCCCGCCGGCGCTTGCGCCTCCGCTACCCGTCCCGCTTCCGCACCCACGGGCGTCATGCCGGTCGGCGGCGCGAAGACGCTCTTCGCCGCCGCCGCGACGCTCGGCCGGCGCGTCATGCGCCAGAGCGCGAAGAGGGCGAGCAGCACGGTCACCCCCGCCACGAAGACGAAGAGCCCGCGCGGGCCGAGCCTTCCCATGAGGGCGGCCGCCGCGAGCGGTCCGGCACTCGCCCCGATACCCCAGGACAAGAGCAGCCCGCCGCTTGCCTTGACCGTGTCGCGCGGCTCGAGAAAGTCGTTGGCGTGCGCCACGCCGAGCGGATAGAGGGTGAAGGAGAAGCCGCCGTAGAGGCAGGCGAGCGCAATCAACACCGGCTTCGAGTACCCTGCCAGTGCTGCCATGCCGAGGCTGACGACGGCCGTCGCGAGCGCCACGCCTACGATGACATAGCGCCGGTCGTAGCGATCGGAGAGGCGGCCGAGCGGATACTGGAAAAGGAGCCCGCTGGTGATCGCCGCTCCCATGAAATAGGAGACCTCGCTCACCTTGAAGCCGCTGCCTTGGGCGAAGACCGCACCCATGCCGTAGAGCGAGGAGGTGACGAGCCCCGAGGCCACGCAGGCGAGCACGCCCAGGGGAGAGACGCGGTAAAGGGCTGAAAAGTCGAGCGTCGAGCTCGCGACCGGGGTCGGCGTCACAGCGCTCGTGAGCGCCAACGGTATGAGCGAGGCCGAGTAGAGGAGTGCCGCGATCATGAAGAAATCCCGGCTGTAGGGATCGTAGAGGTTGAGCAGGAGCTGGCCCAAGCCGAGGGCGGTGTAGCTCACCATCATGTAGAGGGAGAAGAGCTGGCCGCGCCTTGCCGTGCCGACCCGCGCGTTGAGCCAGCTCTCGACCACCATGAAGAGCCCGGCAAAGCAGAAGCCGAGGATCGCCCGCATGGTGCCCCAGACATAGGGCGAGATGAAGAAGCCGGCGACGAGCACGACGGTCGAGACCGTGGCCGCGAAGGCGCTGAAGGCGCGGATGTGACCGACGCGATTGATGATGTGGTGGCAGGTGCGCGCGCCGATGGCGAGCCCCACGTAGTAGGCCGACATGATGAGGCCCGTCACCTCGGTGGGGAAGGCCTCGAGCGTCATGCGCAGCGAAAGGAAGGTGCCGAAGAGCCCGTTCCCTGTGTTGAGAATCGCCACGCCGAGGAGGAGGGCCGCGACGGATGCGAGAATGGCCAGCATTGCCTTCACCTCGACGCATGTTTATTGGCCCCTCTCCCGCAAGCGGGAGAGGGGGGGACCCATTGCGCAGCAATGGGAGGGTGAGGGACGGCTCCGACATCGCGCTGTCCCTCACCCTTCCCATCCCTTCGGGATGGGCCCCTTCCCTCTCCCGCTTGCGGGAGAGGGAGTTCTTGGGCGCTTACGGTTCCACGACGGCGACGCCGCAGTCGTGCGCGGCATCCTCGAGCCAGTTCCATAAGTACTCGGCAAGGCTGCGTTGCACGTAGATGTCGTAGCGCGGCTCGTCGTCTCGTTGATGGATGATGATCGGCACGCGCGCGAGCAGCGTCTGGGCCACGTGCCCGGGTGCCATGACGCGCGGATGGAGGTCGAGGGCCGTGCCCTGGCTCAGCACCTCCCGCGCGGCAGCACCCGCAAGCCCGATCACGGCGCGCGCCTCGCTCACGTCGGTCAGCGAGAAGCTCTGCCCGGCGAGATTGTCGATGAGCGCGCGCGTGAGCCCCTCCACCTTGTCCTCGGCGGCCACGACGAGCCATTCGTCCGGGCCGAGCCAGAGCACGCGGATGTCCACTCCCTCGCTTGCCCGATTGGGCTCGAGCGGAAGAGGCGCCAAGAGCGCCGCGACGGCCGCCATGCGGAAAGCGCCGTCCCCGCTCCCGCGCAAGGCGAGCTGGCCCATGAAGCCGCCGTCGCTCATCTTGACCCCGGCCGCGGCGGCACTCCCCGTCACGCGCGCGGCGAGCTGGAGATTGGCGAGCGGGCTTTGCCGCAAATAGCGCTCAACCATTGAGGCGTTCTCCGCTCTTGTCGTAGAAGCGCGGATCGACCACCTCGGCCTCGATCACGGTGTCATCCGCGAGCGGCAGGCGCACCACCTCGCCCATGCGCTTCCGCCCGCCCTCGAGCAGCGCCAAGGCGATGGAGCGGCCGAGGATCGGGCTCGCATAGCTCGAGCTGACGTGGCCGATCATCGGCATCGGCGGCCGTCGCCTCACTTCCGAGACGATCTGGGCACCCTCCGGCAGCACGAAGCCGGGCTCCTTGGTGAGCAGCCCGACGAGCTGCTTGCGCCCGTCGCGCGCGAGCTCGGGCCGCGCCATGCCGCGCTTGCCGAGGAAGTCGGGCTTCTTCTTGGAGATCAGCCAAGCCATGCCGAGATCGCGCGGCGTTACCGTGCCGTCGGTCTCTTGGCCGACGATGATGTATCCCTTTTCGGCGCGCAACACGTGCATCGCCTCCGTGCCGAAGGGTGTCGCGCCGTAGGGCGCACCGGCGGTCATGCAGGCGGTCCACAGCGCAGTGCCGTAGCTTGCCGGCACATTGATCTCGTAGCTGAGCTCGCCCGTGAAGCTCACGCGGAAGACGCGCGCCGGGATGCCGGCGACGTGGCCGCTCCTGACGCTCATGTGAGGAAACGCGTCCGGCGCAAGTGCTATGTCCGTGCTGAGCTCGGACAAAAGCTTCCTGGCATGAGGGCCCGCGATGCCGACGGTCGCCCAGGCGTCGGTCGCCGAGACGCAATAGACCCGCCAGTCGAGATACTCGCACTGCAGCCACTCCTCGAGCCAAGCCAGCACGCGCGCGGCATTGCCGGTCGTCGTCGTCATCAGAAAATGGTTGGGCCCGAGACGCGTGGTGACGCCGTCGTCGATGACATAGCCCTGCTCGTCGCACATGAGCCCGTAGCGCGAGCGGCCGATCTCGAGATCGCCCCAGGCGTTGGTGTAGACCAGGTCGAGCAGCTTGACCGCGTCCGTGCCCTGGATATCGATCTTGCCGAGCGTGCTCGCATCGACGATGCCCAGGCTTCGGCGCACCGCGAGACATTCGCGCGCGACCGCCTCATGCATCCCCTCGCCCGGCTTCGGGTAATACCACGGCCGCTTCCACTGCCCCACGTTCTCGAAGGGTGCGCCCGCCGCCTCGTGCCAATGGTGGATGGGCGTGCGGCGTATGGGATCGGCGAGCTCGCCCCCCTCGCGGCCCGCAAGCGCTGCGATGCCGACCGGCGTGTAGGGCGGGCGGAAGGTAGTCGTGCCGACGCTCGCGACCTCGGCGCCGATGTCGTGAGCGAGGAGGGCAAGCGCGTTGATGTTCGAGGTCTTGCCCTGATCCGTGCCCATGCCGAGCGTGGTGTAGCGCTTGAGATGCTCGACCGAGACGTAGCCCTCGCGCGCCGCAAGCGCCACGTCGGCGGCCGTTACGTCGTTCTGATAATCAACGAAATGCTTGGCCAAGCCGCGCCTCTCCTTGAGCGGCGGCACCAGCCACAGCACTTCAGGCGGCCCTTCCTCGGGAGCCTCCGCGGCGGGTGGGACGTCCGCACCCGCGGGCACGGCGAAACCCGCGGCTTCGGCCGCCGCGGCACCCGCGCGCGCACCCTCCTCCAAGCACGCCGCGAGCGCGAATGCGCCGTTTGCGGCACCGGCGGAGCGCTCCGGCTGGAAGGACTGGCCGGGCACGAAAATGCCGCGGCCCTCCTCGTAGCTGAGCTTGCCGCGCGACTGGGAGAAGAGGTGCACGCTCGGGTTCCAGCCGCCCGAGACGCAGAGAAGGTCGCAGGCGATACCGCGCCGCTCGCCCAAGAGCTTCTCCCCGCTCTGGTAGAACGCCCCGACCTCCACCCCATGCACGCGGCGCCAGCCATGGGCCACCGCCACCACGTGTCCGGCCAAGACCTCGATGCCCGCCTCGCGCGCCTTCTCGACAAGCGAACCCTTGGGCTCGGCGCGCACGTCGGCGATCGCCGCCACGGCAATCCCGGCGGCCTTGAGGTCGAGGGCGGCCGCATAAGCGCTGTCGTTGGTGGTGAAGACGACCGCGCGCCGGCCGGGGCGCACGGCGTAGCGGTTGACGTAGCTGCGCGCGGCGGACGCCAGCATCACGCCGGGAAGATCGTTGTTGGCGAACACAAGCGGCCGCTCGATCGCTCCCGTCGCGAGGATGACCCGCTTCGCCCGCACGCGCCAATGGCGCTGGCGCGGGCCCGGTGCCGCCGGTCCCAGATGGTCGCTCGCGCGCTCGAGGATGGCGAGGAAATTATGGTCGTAGTAGCCGAAGACGGTGCTCCGCGAGAGCAGCCGCACCTCGGGCATCTCCGCAAGCTCGCGCTCGGCCGCCGCCACCCACGCGAGCGCCGGCTTGCCCTCGATCGTCTCGCTTCCGCCGAGGAGAGCGCCGCCGAGCTCGCTTTGCTCGTCGGCCAACAGCACGCGCGCGCCGCTGCGTCCGGCGACGAGGGCCGCCATCAGCCCTGCCGGACCACCGCCGACCACGAGCACGTCGCAATGCGCGTTGCGGCGCTCGTAGCGCGCCGGATCCGCCTCGCTCGGCGCCTTGCCCATGCCCGCCATCTTGCGGATGACGGCCTCCGAGAGGCGCCAGACCGCCGGCGACCACATGAAGGTCTTGTAGTAGAAACCGGCCGGCATCAGCGGTGCCGCGAAACCGTTGAGGCTGCCGAGGTCGACGTCGAGGCTGGGCCAACGGTTCTGGCTCTCGGCCACGAGCCCGTCGTAGAGCTCGATTTGGGTGGCGCGGAGATTGGGCTCGCTCGCGCCTCGCTCGCCGAGCTGGATGAGCGCATTGGGCTCCTCGGCCCCCGCCGTGAAGATGCCGCGCGGACGATGGTACTTGAAGCTGCGCGCGACCAGCCTGACG
>DATEQI010000486.1:0-2583 GCA_035272805.1 Alphaproteobacteria bacterium
GTTGCCGAGGCTTGCCCTGGTCAGCGCCATGAGCGCTATCGCGAGCAGCACCGAGGGGATCGCCATGAGCCCGTCCATCACGCGCATGACGATGGCGTCGGCCACGCGGTTGAGCCCGGTCACGAGCCCGATCGCGAGACCCACGGCCGTGCTCAGGAAGGCGACGCCGAAGCCGACGATAAGCGAGACGCGCGTTCCGTAGATCGTGCGGCTGTAGAGATCGCGTCCCAGCATGTCGGTGCCGAACCAGTATTGCTCCGAGGGTGGCTTGAGGCGCCGGATCGGCGACAGCGCCTGGGGATCGACCGTGCCGAGATAGGGAGCGGCCAGGGCGACGAACGCCGCCGCGAGGAGGATGGCGCCGCCGAGCACCATCGTCGGATGACGGCGCACCGCCTCGCGCACGAAGCCGGGTGCGGCAGCGGCCGGAGCGCCACCCGCCATGTCCTCGCGAGAAATCGCCGTCATGCTCAATACCTGACGCGCGGGTCGAGCAGCGTGTAGCTGATGTCGACCAGCAGGTTGACGAGGACGAAGACGCCCGAGAACAGCAGGATGACGCCTTGGATGATCGGGTAGTCGCGGCGCAGGATGGCGTCCACGGTGAGCCGCCCGAGTCCGGGGATGGCGAAGACGGTCTCGGTCACGATGACGCCGCTGATGAGGAGGGCGACGCCGATACCGATGACGGTCACGATCGGCACGGCGGCGTTCTTGAGCGCGTGACCGATGAGCACGTCGCGCGTCGCCAGCCCCTTGGCCTGGGCGGTGCGGATATAATCCTGGCTCAGCACCTCGAGCATGCTCGCCCGAGTGATGCGCGCGATGAGCGCCGCATAGATGAAGCCGAGCGTCAGGCTCGGCAGCACGAGATGCCGGAGGAACGGTACCACTCCCTCGCGGAAGCTGACGTAGCCCTGCACCGGCAGCCAGCCGAGCTCGACCGCGAAGACGAGGATGAGGAGATAAGCCAGCACGAATGCCGGCAGCGAGAAGCCGAGCACGGCGAAGCCCATGACCGCGCGGTCGATCCAGCTCCCGGCCTTCCAGGCGGCGACGACGCCGATCGGAATGGCGACAGCTATGGCCACGATCATGGTGGCGATGGTGAGGACCGCCGTCGGCTCGAGGCGCTGGGCAATGAGCCGGGTGACCGGGAGGTTGGTGAAGATCGAGATGCCGAGGTCGCCGTGCAGCACGCCCCAGAGCCAACGGCCGAAGCGCGCGAGGAAAGGCTCGTCGAGACCGAGCTGGGCATGGATGCGGGCAATGTCCTGCGGGGTCGCGAGATCGCCGGCAATCACCGCCGCGGGGTCGCCGGGCGCGATATAGAGGAGCGAGAAGACGAAGATCGCGACGACGCCCATCACCGGGACCGTCGCGATCAGGCGCCGGATGATATAGGCGATCACGGGGCCGGCCGGCCGACCAGGACATCAGTCATCGCGGGACCTCTCGGCATGATGTTACTCCTCGGCCCATCAGGCGCAAATGCGAAAGCTGTGCCAATCCGGGCGACGGCACGACCGGCGATATGGTGTAGGATGGCCGACGCATCGCCGCAAAAGGGGGAGACGCCGTTGACCGCGATCCGTATCACCGCCGGGAGCTTCGTCTTCCTGGCAAGGCTCGAAGCGGCCGCGGCGCCAAAGAGCTGCGCCAAGTTCGCGAGCCTGCTGCCCTGCCGCCAGCGCATCATCCATGTGCGGTGGAGCGGAGAAGCCTGCTGGATCCCGCTCGGCGAGCTCGATCTCGGCCTGCCGTTCGAGAACCACACGAGCTTTCCCGCACCCGGCGATGTCCTCCTTTATCCCGGCGGCATCAGCGAGACGGAAATCCTCCTCGCCTACGGCGGCGTGCGCTTCGCGAGCAAGGTCGGCCAACTCGCCGGCAACCATTTTCTCACCATCACCGAAGGCCGCGACCGCCTGCGCCCGCTCGGCGAGCACGTGCTCTGGCACGGCGCCCAGGACATCGTCTTCGAGGCCGCATCGTAATTATTTTCCCTCACCTTAACTGCCCCTCTCCCGCTTCGCGGGAGAGGGAGGGACCCCCGCGGGCCAAAGGCCCGCTTCTTCTGCATCATGCAAAAGAGGCGCGCTCCGCGCGTCGGGCGCAGCAACGGGAGTGTGAGGAACGGCTCCGATATCAGGCAATCCCTCACCCTTCCCATCGCTTTCGCGATGGGCCCCTTCCCTCTCCCGCTTGGCGGGAGAGGGAATTCTTTCGAGGTCGATGATCGACGTTCCCGCCATCTTGCGGCACACTCGCGCGGAACTCAGCAAGAGGGACAACGCAACCATGGCCGGAATATTCGACAAGGAGCTCTTCCGCCCCACCCGCAGCTTCATGGGGGCGCCCAACCGCTACGAGCTTGCCGGCGCCAAGGCGGCGATCCTCGGCATTCCCTTCGATTGCGGCATTCATCCGACCCGCATCGGGGCGCGCCTCGGGCCGAGCGCCATCCGCGAGCAGTCGTCGCTGGTACGCCCTTACCAGCCGCCCATCGCCGACTTCAACCCGCTCGAGCGCCTGGGCGTCGTCGATTGCGGCGACGTGAACGTAACGCCGTCCCTCATCCTC
>DATEQI010000487.1:0-12994 GCA_035272805.1 Alphaproteobacteria bacterium
CGCTGGTTCTCCTTGAACGCCTTCTCGAGCTGGGTCCAGGCCTCCTCGCGCCGCGCCTTCTCGCGGCTCAGCACCGCCTCGCCGTTCTTGTCCTCGATGCGCTCGACATATACGTCGATGAGATCGCCGATCGCGACCTTGGCCTCGCCGCCGTGGCCGGCGAATTCCTTGAGCGGCACGCGGCCCTCGGACTTGAGGCCCACGTCGACGAGGGCGAAATCGCCCTCGATGCCGACGACGCGGCCCTGGGCGACGGTATGCTCGAAAGTCTCGATGGTCCTGAGGCTCTCCTCGAGGAGGGAGCCGAAGTTCTCCTCGCTCGCGGGATGTGCGGTGGTCTCTGTCATCAAAATCTCCGATCTTCCTTCATATTTCCGGCCGGCCGGTTGGCTCCGGCGGTCTTCGCCGAGTGGCACCCTCGCCCGCCACCCTATGGGCGCTTCGGCCTGCACGACGAGCCTCGCTCAGCGCGCGTTGCCGCATTTGCTCAGGATGTAGTCGACCGCGGCTTTGAAAGCCTGATCCGCATCGAGCGCGCTGGTATCGAGCACGAAAGCGTCGGCCGCGGGCTTGAGCGGTGCCGCCGCGCGCGCGGCATCCCGCGCATCGCGCTCCTCGAGGTCCTGCAGGACGCGGGCATATATACTGTCAAGCCCGCGCTTGAGCAACTCCTTATGGCGCCGCTCGGCGCGCACCTCGCGGCTTGCGGTGACGTAGAGCTTGACCTCGGCATCCGGGCAAATGATCGTTCCAATATCCCTTCCGTCGAGCACCGCCCCCCTTTTCCCCCCGGGCGGGCTATGGGCGAAGCGGCGCTGCAGCTCGACGAGGGCCGCGCGGACGCCGGGAAGGGCGGCGACCTGGGAGGCGGCGTTGCCGGCCGCGTCGCGGCGGAGGGCGGGGTCGCAGACGGCGGCAAGCGTGAGGGCGCGCGCGGCGGCCTCGGCCGCTCTGGGGTCGGCAGGATTGCCGCCGGCCTTGAGCACCCCATGGCCTACCGCGCGGTAGAGGAGCCCGGTGTCGAGGTGCGCCAGATCGAAGTACTCGGCGAGCCGGCGCGCGAGCGTGCCCTTGCCCGAGGCGGCCGGGCCGTCCACCGCGATGATCATGGCGCGGCGATCCTCGCGCCGAGGCCGTTCATGAGGGCGACGAAGCCGGGAAAGCTGGTGTCGATCATGGCGCCGTCATCGACGGTGACGGGTGCCTTGGCCCCAAGCCCGAGGACGAGGAAGGCCATGGCGATGCGGTGGTCCATGCGGCTCTCAACCAGCCCGCCGCCCGCGACCGGTCCGGCTGAGCCGTGCACGATCAGGCTGTCGCCCTCGATCTCGACTTTGACGCCGTTCGCGGCAAGCCCGGCTGCGATCGCGGAGAGCCGGTCGCTCTCTTTGACGCGGAGCTCGGCCAAGCCGTCGAAGCGCGAGGTGCCGCGCGCCGCCGCCGCCGCGACCGCGAGGGCCGGGTACTCGTCGATCATCGAAGGCGCGCGCGCCGATAGCACGTGCACGCCCTCCAAGCGGCCCGCCGCGACGATGAGATCGGCGACGGGCTCGCCCGCCTGCTCGCGCTTGTTCTCGAGGCGGACCTCGGCTCCCATCTCCGCGAGCGTCGCCAGGAGGCCGCAGCGCAGGGGATTGACGCCGACACCCTTGAGCGAGATGCGCGAGCCCGGCACCAAGAGGCTCGCCACCAGCACGAAGGCGGCGGACGAGATATCGGCCGGCACGGAGAGGCGCTGGGGCTTGAGCTCGGGCTGGCCGGTGAGCATGACGGCCAAGGCGCCATCGTCGCGCTCGGAAAGCTCGACCACGGCACCGAAGGCGCGCAGCATGCGCTCGCTGTGATCGCGCGTCGGCACGGGCTCGACCACGCTGGTGACGCCGGGCGCGTTCAGGCCCGCGAGGAGCACCGCCGACTTCACTTGCGCAGACGGCACCGGCACGCGATAGGTGATGGGAAGCGGCTCCGCCGTGCCGACGACGGCGAGCGGCAGGCGGCATCCTTCGCGGGCGATGAGGCGCGCGCCCATGCGCTCGAGCGGCTCGGCGACGCGCCGCATCGGACGGCGGCGGAGCGAGGCGTCGCCGGTGAAGAAGCTGACGAAAGGATGGCTCGCCGCGAGCCCCATCAAGAGGCGCGCCGCAGTGCCGGAGTTGCCCAGGTCGAGCACCTCCGCGGGCTCGGCGAGGCCGCCCACCCCGCGCCCGTGGATGTGCCACAGGCCTCTCTCGTCGCGGCCGAGCTCGGCGCCGAGAGCTGTGAGCGCGGCCGCCGTATGGAGCACGTCCTCCCCCTCGAGCAGTCCATCGACGACGGTCTCGCCCACGCTCAACGCCCCCAGCATGAGGGCGCGATGGGAAATCGATTTGTCGCCCGGCAAGGTGACGGTACCCGCAAGGGCCGCACCCGGCGAGACGAGCGGCGAGGAGACGAACGGCTTCAAGGCAACCTTTCCTTCGCGCGAGCGGCGTGATCGCCGTCACGGGCTTTTGGCTGAGTGCTCCTAACATAATCGCGTGAGAGGGCAAAGTGCCGCGCTCGCCAAGCGGTGCGAACGCCCGAGCGCCTTGATCCCTCGCGGCTTCGCCGGCCGGTTTTTCCTTTTGACAGGGCCATGGGAACGTGGCAATTGGCTGCCCTCCGTCGCGTCGATCAGTGAGGAGTGCTGCCGGTGACGAAGCCGGAGTGGGGTACCAAGCGAATTTGCCAAAGCTGCGGCACGCGCTTCTACGATCTCAGGCGCACTCCGATCGAGTGCCCGAAGTGCGGCACGATCTTCGATCCCGAGGCTTTGATCAAGGCGCGGCGGCCGCGCCAGGCTCCCGTCCCGGTCCCGGTCGTGCTCGTGGAGCCCGCCGTCGTCGAGGTCGAGGCTCCCGAGCCGGAGGAAGTTCCTGCCGCGGCGGCCGAAGGCGAGGAGGAAGAGGTCATCGAGGATGCCTCCGAGCTCGGCGAGGACGAGGACGACGTCGCCGAGGTGATCGAGAACGTCGAGGAAGAGGAAGGCGAGCGCTGACGCGCCGCCCTTCGCGAGCGTCCTCTTTCGGGCAATATCGGGCCATAGGCCGAGAGGCCGCCCCTCTTGGGGCGAAGTTTTCCCTTGCCTCGCCGCGGCGCGCGAACCTATTTTGCCCACCCGACGCCCGGCGGCCCGCGGCCGCGCGGGAACGGTTTTCCCCGATGGGGCCGTAGCTCAGTTGGGAGAGCGCTTGAATGGCATTCAAGAGGTCGGCGGTTCGACTCCGCTCGGCTCCACCAATCGGAACAAGGGGTCAGGCTAAAGCAGTCTGACCCCTTGCCGTTTTGGCCGATGGCCGGCGAGCGGGCGAGAGCAGCCGCTGGCTGACGCGCCATTTGCGCGTATTCATTCAGAACGGATAAATTATGCACGTCAAAGACGGCCCCCGGATGGCGATATTAGGCGTGGGTCGATCGGGCGCATCGGAACCGTACCAGGGCCGCTTTGGCCTTTGGGGCCGTGTGGGCGGGCAGCCATGAGGCGAGGGTGAGCATCTCCGCGGAGACGAGCGCCGGCGTGCTGCCGCTTGACCATGTCCTCGGTCCACCCTTGCGTGACAATTGGGCGGGTTGGCGGCGCGTGGTGGCGCTCGCTTGCGCCGTGCTCCTGCACGCGACGGTGATCGCCTTGCTCTTGCTCGGCTCGCCGTTCGCGGAGCGGGCCGTCGAGCCGCCGTCGATTCCGGTCGAGCTCGTGCTCCTCCCGGAGCCGAAGCCGCCGCCCAAGCCCAAGCCCGAGCCCAAGCCCGAGCTCGCCGTGAAGCCGGCGCCCGAGGCTGCGATGCAGCCGCGTCGCGAATCCGGCGGCGACCCGGACCTCGCGCCGGGGCGGGTCCCCGACGCGGCGCCGCAGCCGAAGCCGCAGCCGGCACCCGCCGCTCCAGTCGAGAAGCCGCCGCCGAGCTTGGCCTCGGCGCCGCCCCTGCCGTTACCGCCGCCGCCGCGCGAGCGACCGAAAGCGAGCGAGGCGGTGGCCGCGGTCGCGCCGACGCACCAGTCGACGATCCAGCCCATGAATGACAGCGCCTTGATCGGAAAGGGCGGCGGCGATCGCTATCTCAACAACATGCGGGATAAAATCCACGGCAACTTCATCTACCCGGGAGCCGCGCGTTCGCGAAGCATCGCCGGGGTCGCACACTACGCGATCATCATCGACCGACAAGGCAATCTGCTGGAGTTGCGCTTGCTGCGCTCCTCGGGTGCCGACATCCTCGACCGCGCCGGCCGGGACGCGGTCGAGCTCAGCGCGCCCTTCGATCCGCCGCCGGCAGACGTCCCCGGCGACCAGATCAGCTTGGAGTTGACGCTCCCTATGGGGCTCGACGCGCGCGGCGTGCAGTAAGCGCCGGCCGCGCTCCAGCCCGAGGTTCAGCAGCCCCCACTCCCCGGCGCCATCGGCGGGAGTGCGGGGGCGGGTGTCGAGGGAGGCGAGATCTTATCGCTTCAGTTGACGGGGGCCCGCGGGCGTTCCCGGCTGCTCAACCAGACGATCGCCTGCTCGAGCGGCATCGGGCGCGCGAAATAATAGCCCTGCAGCGAAGGCACGCCCAAGGTGGCGAGCACGCGGGCGAGCACGGCGGTCTCGACCCCTTCGGCGACGCTTTCGAGGCCCAGATTGCGCGCGAGCTCGACCACCGACTTCACGATCGCATAGGAGTCGCGCGAATCCGCGAGGTCGAGGATGAAGGACTTGTCGATCTTGAGTTCGGAAAAGGGCATCTCGCGCAGCGCCTTGAGCGAGGAGTAGCCGGTTCCGAAGTCGTCGATCGACAGGCGGAACCCCTTGAGCCGCAGCCGCGTGAGGATTTCGACGGTCGCGCGCGGATCCTTCATCGCGACACTCTCCGTCACCTCGAAGGTGAGCGAGGAGATCTGCGAGCCGCTCTCGACGACGAGTGTTGCGACGCGATCCGGGAAATCGAGCCGGCGCAAGTTGGCGCTCGAAACGTTGATCGCGATGGGCAGCGCCGAATGGCCGTTGCCGAAACGGCTTTGATGGGAAATCGCCTCGCGCACCACCCACATCGTCAGCTCGTCGATCACGGCGTCGTCGAGCTCGGCGAGCGGAACGAAGCGTTCGGGCAGCAGCATGCCGAACTCCGGATGGGGCCACCTGATCAGGGCCTCGAACTTGATGAGGTCGCCCGTGCCCGAGGTGACGACCGGCTGCAGGAAGAGTTCCATCTCGCCGGCGTCGAGCGCGCGCCCGACGTCGGCCGGAGAGAGTCGTCCCGCGGGCGCCGCAGCAATCCCCGCGGGCTCCCGCGCGCTCTCGGCCTGGGGCACGCTGCGCGACACGTGGCGCAGGAACGCCCGCACTTCCGAGGCGCGCGCGGGCTTTTGCAGGACGCCCGAGACGGTAAGCCCGAGCGAGGTGCCGAGCTGCTCGGCGGCGGCGAGGACGCGCCGGTCGAAGCCGCTCACGAGCACGACGTCGCCGCGATAGTCTTCGCGATGGAGGTAGCGCAGCTGCTCGACGCCGTCGGAACTGCCGAGCTGCAGATCCAGCATGATGAGATCGGGCATGGTGCGCTGGAATGACGCCTGAAAGACGGTCTCATCCAGCGCCGCCTCCGCTGTCCACCCGATGCCTTCGGCGACCGCGACGATGAAGGAGGCGATGCGCTCCTCGTCATCGAGCACAAGCAAATGCATTCCGGCTCTCCCCGTATTTATGTATTGTCCAGTATCCGCCGCAAAGTCCTCGCAAGCTCCCCCCGCCGATAAGGTTTGGTGATGAGATGCGCGTCCAATGCCTCGAGCTTGTCGCGCGCCACGCCCGGGCTCGCGAAGCCGGTCGCGAACAGAAGCTTGATGCTCGGATCGCGCGCACGCAGCTCGCGCCCGAGGCCGGTGCCGTTGAGCCGGCCCGGCATGACGACGTCGCTGAAGAGGAGATCGAACTTCCCGCCCTCCTGGAAGAACTCGAGTGCCGCATCCGCGTCGGGCGCAACCGTGACCTTGTAGCCGAGCTTCTTCAGCATCGCCTCGCCCATCTTGCGGATCTGAGGATTGTCCTCGACGTAGAGGATGCGCTCGGTTCCGGTCGGCTCCGCCGTCGCGGCGGCGGCGCCTAGCGCGGAGGTCTCCTCGTCGTTGACGGCGCGCGGCAGGTAAAGCCGCACGGTGGTACCCTTGCCCTGCTCGCTCAGGAGCTTGACCGTGCCGCCGGACTGCTTGGCGTAGCCGAAGACCATGCTGAGGCCGAGCCCGGTGCCCGCCCCTTGGGCCTTGGTCGTGAAGAAGGGCTCGAAGGCGTGCGCCATCACCTCCGGCGTCATGCCGGTACCGCTGTCGGCCACGGAGAGGACGACGTAATCGCCCGGCTGCAGATCGTTCTCGGCGCGGGCCTGGTTCTCGTCGACGAGGAGGTTCCGGCACTCGATCTTGACGGTGCCGCCGTAGGGCATGGCGTCGCGCGCGTTGACCGCGAGGTTCAGCACCGCGCTCTCGAGCTGGACGGCGTCCGTCATCACCGGCCAGCAGTCGCTCGCGATCCGGCTCTCGATGCGCACCTGCTCGCCGAGCGTGCGCCGCAGGAGCGGCAGGAAGTCCCGGATCGCGGTGCGCAAGTCGGTCCGCCCGGGCTTGAGCGGCTGGCGGCGCGAGAAGGCGAGGAGCCGCTTGACAAGCTCGGCGCCGGCGAGTGCTGCATCGAGGGACGCCCTGGCAAAGCCGGCGGCGACCTTGTCTTGCCCGAGGCGCTCCTCGAGGAGATCGAGGTTGCCGATCACGGCGCCGAGAATGTTGTTGAAGTCGTGCGCGAGCCCGCCGGTGAGCTGGCCCACGCTCTCCATCTTTTCCGCCTGCGTCAAGCGCTCCTCGACGAGCTTGCGCTCGGTCACGTCCTCGAGCTCGTAGATGACGCCACGCAACGCATCCCATTCGTCGTAGACCGCGGCACCCGAGAAGAGGACATCGATGAGCTTGCCGTCCTTGCGGCGGTGCTGCATTTCCACGCCCTGCTGCACCTCGCCGCTCAAGGCCTCCATGAAGAGGCGATCGAATTCGTCGCGCGCCTCCGGCGGGACGAGCGGATAGGGCCGGCCGATCGCCTCATGGGCGTTGTAGCCGAAGATGCGCTCCGCGGCGTGGTTCCAGATCACGACATTGCGGTTGGGCGAGACGCAGATGATCGCCATGGGGGAGGCCTCGACGATGCGCTCGAGCATGGTGCTGGTGCGCGCGAGCTCGCTCTGGGCCGCCTCGCGCTCCTCGGCCTCGCGGCTGAGCGCCTCGTTCGAGCGCGAGAGCTCGCCCTTATGCGTGGCGGCCTCGCGTTCGGCCGTGCGCATGCGGCGTTGGCCCCGCAGCAGGTAGGCGACGAGGAGCACCGTCAGCAGAAGCGCGGCTGCGGGCAAGGCGAGGGTGAGGGGCGAGCGCAGCCGCGCCAATTCGGCCGAGGGGAGCTCGAGCGCCAGCGTCCATGGTTGTCCGAATTCTCTGAAGGACTTGACGATGATCCGGCTGTCGGGTCCGGCGAATGCTGCGTCGCCGGTGCCGGCGACGAAACGTCGAAGGGAGGGAAGGTACACGACCACCGGCGGCTCGCTCTCAGCCGAGGCGGCATGGGAGCCCATATAGACGCGCAATGTCTCGTCCGCGAGCGGGGTGTCGCGTACGGCGGCATCGAGTGCCGAGGCAAAACGCAGCGAGCTCGCGACGTAACCGACGAGTTTGGCGCGGCGCTCGCCCACGGATCTGGGTACGATGCCGCCGCGGTAGACCGGGGAGAAGACGATGTAGCTCGGCTGCGGCTCAGTCGCCGAGGCGGCACGGACCGGCTCGGTCGCGACCGGCGCGCCCGCATCCACGGCCTGCATCATGGCATCGCGGCGCAAGGGGTCCGATGCCGCGTCGAGGCCGCGTTCGCTCACGGTATCGTCGAAGGACACGTCGTAAAGGACCGGGAAATATTCCGTGCGGTCCTCGACCGGCACCTGCTCATCGCCTTTGCGCTCGAGAATGCGGAAGCCCGCAGCGCCGTTCGCGCGCTGCTGGGCCTCGAAGCCGGCCAGCTCGTCGCGCGTGACGCGCGCCATCCAGCTCAGGCGGTTGATCGGCATCTCGTGCTGACGGGCATTGACGGCGAAGCGCTGGAAATCGTCGCGCGTCATTTCGCGCTGGCTCGCCATCAGCGCCGAGAGCTCGCCGAGCGAGTTCTTCAGGCTGTCGATCTTGCCCTCGATATCGCGCGCGCGCGCGTCCGCGCGGAGATCGAGAACCGCGTGCACGCGGGCGTCGTCGAAGCGGCGCAGCTCTTCGAGCGCGAAGAGGGACAGGACAATCCCCATCGCCCCGATGATCCAGGGCGCGCCCCGCATCGTGAGTAACCCACTCTGCCGCAACGCTGTACCCTCTCTTACGGGCCGATTCCCCAGCTACGGCGGCACCGGCCCCATTCTAGGCCAGGATAAAATTTTATCAACTTTAACAAGCAGTTCGAGCCGCAAGCTAAGGCCGACTCGCTGTTCGAGTCCTGCTTCGGCCGTACCCGGCTCGCGGCAAATGGCGTTCATGCCATCCGCATCCGAGCGACGCGCCGTGATGGAAAAAAGCAAAAGACGTGCCGAATTGACGCGTCAATCAAGCGCCTTGCGCGCTGCCGCGCGCGCGCGGAAGGCTGCCCGCTTGCGCGGAAATCGCCATGCAAATCAGGACGCTAAAGATGCAGAATGGCTGCGGCTGCAAGATGCGGCCCGACGTGCCGGCCTCTCTTGCGGGCGAGCGCAAGGGTGCGGGCAGCCCGCTTCCGCGCGGCCCCGCGCGACGGGGGCGGGCCTTCCGCCGCCGCCTCTCAGCTGGCCGGGTAGCCGATCTTCGTGATGGTGAGCGTGGTCTCGCCGGCGGGCCGGCGCCAAGTGACGGTGTCGCCGACTCGGTGTCCGAGGAGCGACTCGGCGAGCGGCGACTTCACATTGATGAGGCCGCGCTTGGGGTCCGCCTCGGTCGCGCCCACGAGGGTGTAGCTGAGCTCGCGTCCCTCCTCGTCCTCGACCGTGACGCAGGCGCCGAAGGCGACCGTGTCGGCATGCTCGCCGTGCTGGTGCGGATCGACGACGACGGCCGCCGCCCGGCGCCGCTCCAGGATGCGCATCTCGCGCATCGCGCGCGTGAGCGCGAGCTTGTCCTCGGGCGAGCTTGCGTCCCGCAAGCGCGTGACCTCCGCATGGGCCTTCTCGAGCTCCGCCTTGAGCCGATCGAAGCCGGCGGGGGTCAGCAGCACGGGGCCCTCGACCGCAGGGAGGTTGAGCTCCTCGTCGGTCAGCTTCTCCTCGTCGTCTTCTTTAACGAAGGCGCGGCTCACGACAGGCCTCCTCTCTCGAGCCCGGCATCAGCAGTTCCCGGCGCCGCGGATCCGCGCTTGCGACGCGGGCCAATATGGCGCGGACACGCTATTGCCTACAGTGCCGCTTTCGCCGGCCCGCGATTCGCCGAGGACAAATCACGAGCTGGCGAAAGCCGGTACCGGGGCGCTCGACCTCGCTCTAGCTTCCACCCGCGACGGTGGTGGCGTCAACGCGCCAGTAACACTCCCTTGCAGGCGCCGGCTTGCCGCTCCCGGCGGCCGGGCTTTCGTGCAAGCGTCCGCGCCTCTCGACGGCACTCTCGAATCGAGGCTCGCCGGCACTGCCAAACGGCGCTGGTTTGCGAAGCCGATCAATCACTTAAGGGAGGGAGCGATGGGCTACACCCCTGGGCGGGCGAGCTGGGCCGGCTCTGCGGCTGCGGGTGCCGTCCTCGTCCTTGCAGCACCCGCACCGGTTCCGCTGGCCGGCGCCGGTGCTGAGGAGATCGCGGCGGCGTGTTGGTCGACGAGACGAATGCGGCCGAGCGCGGCCCGCCGGCTGGCGGGTCGTCACGTCAAAGCGCCCGCGTCGGGGAGGCATGACCGGCGCGGGCGATTGCGTTTCCACGCGCAAGAGCCTCGGGAATTCGTCTTGCCGGGGGCGGTCGCGGTGGCCTAAAGAGTCGTCGGCGCTGCGACATTCGGATATGCCAGGCCGGCCGCTCGGCAGGCTCGCCAAGGGAGGAGCTTAGTGACGTCGGACGAGCGCTGCGGGCCGACCGCGGCCGACATCTACGTGCGCATGCTGGCCGAGCGCGGAGTCGATTACCTCTTCGCCAATGCCGGCACCGATTTCCCGTCCATCATCGAGGCGCTCGCGCGCGCGGCCGAGGAGGCGACGCCGGCACCCAAGGCGGTCGCCGTTCCGCACGAGAATCTCGCCGTCGCCATGGCCTACGGCCACACCATGGTGTCGGGCCGGCCGCAGGCCGTCATGCTGCATGTCAACGTCGGCACGGCGAATGCGATCTGCGGTCTCCTCAATGCCGCGCGCGAGCGTATCCCGATGCTGGTGGCGGCCGGACGCACGCCCTACAGCGAGGCGGGCCACGCGGGCTCGCGCAGTATCTTCATCCATTGGGCCCAGGAGATGTTCGACCAGGCGGCCATGCTGCGCGAGATCGTCAAGTGGGACTACGAGCTCAAGCTGCCCGAGCAGATGGCGCCGGCGCTCGACCGTGCGCTCTCGCTCGCGATGAGCGAGCCCAGCGGCCCGGTCTATCTCACGCTCCCGCGCGAGGTGCTCGCCGCGGCGGCGCCGGCGGACGGCGCTCTGCGCACGGCACTCGCGCCGACGCGCGCGGCGATGCCCGATGCCGCGGCGATCGCCGAGGCAGCAGCACTTCTGGCACGGGCGGAGCGGCCGCTCATCGTCACCTCGAGTCTCGGCCGCGATCCAGCGGCGGTGGCGCCGCTCGCAGCACTTGCCGAGCGCTGGGCGTTCCCCGTGGTGAGCCATTTTCCGAAATCGCTGTGCTTGCCGACCGACCATTCCATGCACCTCGGCTTCGATCCCGCTCCGTTTCTCAAGGAGGCGGATGCGATCCTGGTGCTCGAATGCGACGTGCCGTGGATTCCCGCGCGCGCCGGCCCTAGCTCTGCGGCGAAGCTGATCCATCTCGCCGTCGATCCGCTCTTCGGCCGCTATCCCATGCGGGGATTCCCCTCCGATCTCACCATTGCCGGCAATGTGGCCGCCGGGCTTCGCATGCTCGAGGCGGCACTCGCGGACGAGGTGCCGCGCATGGCCGCGCGCATCGCGGCGCGGCGCGAGCGTCTTCTCGGCGAGCGCGCGGCGCAGCTCAAATCGAGAGCCGCGTTTTACGAGCGCGTGCGCCACGAGCGCCCGCTCCATCCCGTCGTCGTCTCGCGCGCGCTCGACCGCATCAAGGGCGAGGACGCCATCTTAGTGAACGAGCTCGGTGCCGGCGTCGAGACGATGAGCTTCACCAAGCCCGGCACCTATTTCGCGGCAAGCCCGGCAGGCGGGCTCGGCTGGGGCCTGGGCGCCGCCCTCGGCGCCAAGCTTGCGGCACCCGAGCGCCTGGTGATCGCGACCGTGGGCGACGGCTCCTACATGTTCGGCAATCCCACGCCCGCGCATTATGTCGCGCGCGCTCATGAGCTTCCCGTGCTCTTCGTGGTCTTCAACAACAGAGGCTGGGCCGCCGTGCGCAAGGCGACCGAGGCCATGTATCCGGAGGGGAGGAGCAGCCGCATGAACCGGATGCCGCTCGCGACCCTCGAGCCTTCGCCCGCCTTCGAGAAGGTGATCGAGGCCTCGGGCGGCCATGGCGAGCGGGTGGAGAGGGAAGACGAGCTCGTTCCCGCCTTCGAGCGGGCGCTCGAGGCGGTCAAGGGCGAGAAGCGCCAGGCGCTCGTCAACGTGATGTGCGGCATCCCGGCGGTGCGCCACTTCTGACCCGGCTCTGAGGCATAACTGTTTGTTTTTGCCCATTCTCTCTTCTCGCGCGCCCCCCTTGATCGTGCTTCGCGGGGTTCTTACATAGAAATTGCGCGGTAGTGCCCGGCGGGGCTGCCGCGCGAGAGGGTGCCGGAAACGGACCCAGGAGGGCGACTCGCTCGTTCAGAGGAGGTTGCTGGATGTCACGGCTGACGCTCTTCAACAGTCCGCTTCTGCTTGGCTTCGATCATTTCGAGCAGGCGCTGGAGCGGGTCTCCAAGGCGGCGGCGGACGGCTATCCGCCGTACAACATCGAGCAGATCGGCGAGGACGGCTTGCGGATCACGCTCGCGGTCGCGGGCTTCTCCGAGGGCGAGCTCTCGATCCGGCTCGAGGACAACCAGCTCGTCATTCGCGGCAAGCAGGCCGAGGAAGAGGGCGAGCGCGTCTACCTCCACCGCGGCATTGCGGCGCGCCAGTTCCAGCGCAGCTTCGTGCTCGCCGACGGCATCGAGGTGGTGCGCGCCCATCTCGACAACGGCCTTCTCCACGTCGAGCTCAGCCGGCGGCCGGCGGCCAACCGGGTGCGTACGGTCAAGATCGACACGGCACCCAAGCGCGCGGCGCGCAAGGCGGAGACGATCGAGCTCGTGGCCGGAAAAAATCAGCCTTAGGGGTGCCGGCTTAGGAAAGCGGGCCCAAGAGGATGAGGAGCACTATAGGATGACCAGTAAGATGACCGACGCGTCCAACGATCTGCGCACCATCACCTCGCGCGAGCTCTATGCGCTCGGCATGCAGGAGCTCGCCTATGTCAAGAAGGTGTCCGAGAAGGGCGCCGACGGTTATGCGGTGTTCGCCGCCGACGGCACCCAGCTCGGCCTGATGGCCACGCGCGAGCTCGCTTTTGTAACCTTGAAGCAGCACGACCTCGAGCCGATGAGCGTGCACTGAGGGCGGCTGCGCCGACTTCGCTTCCCCCCTTTTCCGACAAGCCCTTTTCCCGCGCGCGCTTTTGCCGCCGCGCGGGCGTCCGCGCATCGAGAGGGGTAGCCCCGCCGGGCAGGGCGCGGCTCAAGACAGCACCGCCGCCCGGCTGGGAGAGTTCAGCGATAGGACTGCAGCGGGCGGGCGAGCGAGGAATTCGCCCATGAGAAAAAATAAGCATCGCTGAGGAGCAAATGCTGCGCGAACGCTGTGACAAAAATGCGGCGGCCGGC
>DATEQI010000488.1:0-7600 GCA_035272805.1 Alphaproteobacteria bacterium
ATCTCGGGTCTCGTGTCCGCCGGCGGGCATTATACACGGACGAGATGCACGTCGATCGCCGGCTTCTTGCCGCGGGCCAGGCGAATGCTGCGCCGGATGGCCAGCCTGACGACTTCCGTGAGCGCCTCGTCGTCCCCGCGCATGGCCTTGGGCAGGCCCTCGATCGCCGCCGCGATCGCCTCGCGCGCCCGGCTTGCGAGCTCGGCCGCGCCCGCGTCGCCGGCCAGGCCCGGGAGTGCGATCTGCGGCTCCGCAACCAGATCGCCATGGCCGTCGACCACCACGGTGGCAACGGCGGCACCATGCCAAATCAAGCGCGTGCGGCCCTTCACCATCTCTCCCGCGGCAGGCACGAGCGTGGTGCCGTCGAGCGCCAGGCGCCCCGAGGGCGCCTGACCGACGATCTCGGCAGGTCCCGGCGCCAAGCGCAGGATGTCGCCGTTCGTCACCACCACCGCCTCGCGCACCTGGCAAGCGCGGGCGAAGCGGGCGTGCTCGATGAGATGGCGCGCCTCGCCGTGCACCGGGACGGCGATCTGCGGCCGCACCCAGGCATACATCTCGGCGAGCTCGTCGCGCGCCGGGTGGCCCGAGACGTGCACGAACTCCTCATGCTCGGTGATGATCTCGACCCCGAGGCGCGCGAGCGCGCTCTGCAGGCGGAAAATCGAGCGCTCATTGCCGGGAATGATGCGCGAGGAAAAGATGGCCACGTCTCCCGCCTCGAGCGCTACGTGGGAATGCTCGCCCGCGGCCACGCGCGAAAGTGCCGAGCGCGGCTCGCCCTGGCTTCCCGTCATGGCCAGCACCACTTTGTCGCGCGGCAGATAGGCCGCCTCGGCGTCGCCCAGGAAGCGCGGAATCGAGCGCAAATAGCCGTTTTCAAGTGCCGCCTCGTAGAAGCGCCAGAGCGAACGGCCCACGAGCGCTGCCTGCCGGCCGTTCGCCTCGGCGACCTTGGCGATCGTCTCGAGGCGCGCCACGTTCGAGGCGAAGCAGGCGATGACGACACGCTGCTCGGCGCGCGCCACAAGGCGCGAGAGACTCTTGCGCAGCTCGGCTTCCGAGCCGGAGGTGCCGCTGCGGAGCACGTTCGTCGAATCGCAGACCATGGCGAGCACGCCTTCCTCGCCCACCCGCCTGAGTGCCTCCGAGTCCGTCACCGGACCGACGAGCGGGTCTGGGTCGATCTTCCAATCCCCGGTATGGAGAACGGTGCCGAGCGGCGTGCGGATGGCGAGCGCGTTCGGCTCGGGGATCGAGTGGGTGAGCGTGATCAGCTCGAATTCGAACGGGCCGAGGGCGAAGCGGCCCGAGAGAGGCACCACCGTGATCGCCGCCTCGCCCGCGAGGCCCACCTCCTCGAGCTTTCGCCTGAGGATGGAGGCGGTGAACGGGGTGGCGTAGATCGGACAGCGCAGGAGCGGCCAGAGATACTGGACGGCGCCGATGTGGTCCTCGTGCGCGTGGGTGAGCACGATGCCAAGCAGGCGCTCGCGCCGCTCGACGATGAAGGCGGGGTCGGGCATCACCACCTCGATCCCCGGCAGGCGCTCGTCCGCGAAGGTGACGCCGAGATCGACGATCACCCAGTCGTCCGCGAAGCCGTAAAGATTGAGGTTCATGCCGATCTCGCCCGCCCCGCCGAGCGGCACGAAGACGAGCTCGCGTGGTGCCGGGCTCGCGCGCGCGGCGGGGCCGGCTCCGGCGGCATCGGGTGCGGCCATCACTTTCCCTTGTTGCGCCGATGGATCAGCCACAGGCCCCACAGCGTAAGCGTGGGATCGACGGTCTCGATCGCTGGGCTCGCCCCTTCGAAGAGCGGCGCCAAGCCGCCTGTCGCCACTACCCCCATGGGCTCGTCCCACTCCGCGCGAATGCGTGCGACGAGGCCCTCGATCAATCCCACATAACCCCAGAAGATACCGGACTGCATCATCGGAATGGTGGCCTTGCCGATCACGCGCTCGGTGCGCCGGATGCGCACGCTCGGCAGCTTGGCGGCGGCCATATGGAGCGCATGAAGCGAAAGATTGATGCCGGGCGCAATCACGCCGCCGCAGTAGTTGCCGTCACGATCGACCACGTCGAAGGTCGTCGCCGTGCCGAAATCGACGACGATGAGCGGCGGTTTGTGCCGATCGGCTGCGGCGACCGTGTTGAGGATACGGTCGGCACCCACTTCCTCGGGGCGGTCCACCAGCGCCCGGCAGCCCAGCGAGACCCCCGGCTCTCCCACCACGAGCGGTGCACTCTTGAAATAGTGGGTCGAGAGGCGCACGAGGTTGAAGTCCGCCTCCGGCACCACGCTCGCGATGATCGTGGCGTCGATTTCTGCGCGCGCGATCCCGCCGAGCCCCATGAGCTGATCGAGCCAGACGACGTACTCGTCGGCGGTGCGCTTGGGATCGGTCGACGCGCGCCATACGCCGCGCATCTCGCCCTCGTGCCATACCGAGAATACCGTGTTCGTGTTGTTGCAATTGATCGCCAGCAGCATGCGGCACCTCACGTGCGCACGGAAGCTTCCATCACGTCGCCGGCGCTGATGCACCGGTGCCTCCCGTCCTCAAGCGCGAGGGTGAGCGCTCCCTTGGCGTCGAGACCCTCGAACAGGCCGGCGAGGGTCTCGCCCTCCAGACGCAGCTCGATCATCTCGCCCTTCTTCCAGGCGCGCGCCAGCCAGGCCTCGCGCGCCGGCCGAAAGCCCTCCTCGCGCCAGATGTGCAGCCAGCGCCGCAAGGAGCGGCTCACCGCCTCGAGCACCGTCTCGAGCTCGAGCCGGCCGCCCGCCTCGCGCTCGAGGCAAGTTGCCGGAAAGGGAGTGTCCTCCGGACAGCTCTCGATATTGATGCCGATGCCGAGGATGACCCAGGCGAGCCGCTCGGGACCCGCAGCGCCCGATTCGAGGAGAATCCCCCCGACCTTGCCGCCCCCCACCAGCACGTCGTTCGGCCACTTGAAGCGCACTTCCGTGAGCGGCGGCATGAACGCTCCCAGCGCATCGCCCAAGGCCACGGCCGCAACCATGCCGAGGCATGCCGCCTCCGCGGGCGTGGAATGGGGACGCAGCACAAGGGAGAAGTAGAGATTGCCGCGCGGCGAGCGCCACTCCCTGCCGCGCCGGCCGCGCCCGGCGGTCTGCTCCCGCGCCCACACGAGCGTGCCCTCCTCCGCCCCCGCCTCGGCGAGCCGCCTTGCCTCCTCGTTCGTGCTGCCGCAGCGCTCGAGCGCTATCAGGCGAAAGCCGGGCGGCAGCCGTGGCGGGCGGCTCATCCCGGGAAGAGCGCCGCCGCCGCGATCTTGGCGCCGGCAAGGAGCGGCGCCGGATAGACGAAGAAGAGCAGCGTGAAGAGCCCGGTCAAGGTCAGCACGGCCGACATGGAGCCGGCGATCGGCCGCTCGAAGGCGATTGCCGGCTCGTCGAAATACATGATCTTGACGATACGCACGTAATAGTAGGCGCCCACGACGCTGGCCAGCACGCCGATGACAGCGAGCGTATAGAGCCCCGCCTCGATCGCCGCGAGGAATACGTAGAGCTTGCCGAAGAAGCCGGCGAGCGGCGGAATGCCCGCCAGCGAGAAGAGAAATACGGCGAAGACCGCGGCCAAGAGCGGCTGCGTCCTGGCGAGGCCGGCGAGGTCGCCGATGCCCTCGACGAAGCGCCCCTTCTCGCGCATGCAAAGGATGCAGCCGAACGCTCCCACCACCATGACGACGTAGATCGCCATGTAGATCATCACGCCGCGCACGCCCGCCTCCGTGCCGGCGGCCAGCCCCACCAGCGCATAGCCGATGTTGGCGATCGAGCTATAGGCCATGAGCCGCTTGATGTTGCGCTGATTGATGGCGGCATAGGCGCCCAGCACCATCGACGCGATCGAGATGGCGATGATGATCTGCTGCCACTGGGCCACGAGGTGACCGAACGGCCCGATCAGCACGCGCACGAAGAGCGCCGTGGCCGCGACCTTGGGTGCCGCGGCGAAGAAGGCGGTCACGGGAGTGGGCGCTCCCTCGTAGACGTCGGGCGTCCACATGTGAAAGGGCACGGCCGAGACCTTGAATGCCAGTGCCGCCGCCACGAAGGCGATGCCGATGACGACGCCGACGGAGGGCGCCGTGCCGCCTGCGAACATGGCCGCGAGCGCCGAGAAGCGCGTAGTGCCTGAGAAGCCGTAGATGAACGAGGCGCCGTAGAGGAAAAGCCCCGAGCTCAAGGCGCCGAGCACGAAATATTTGAGCCCCGCCTCGGTCGAGCGCAGCGAATCGCGCTGGAAGGCGGCCGTCACGTAAAGTGCCAAGCTCTGGAGCTCGAGGCCCAGGTAGAGCGCGATGAGGTCGTTCGCCGACACCATCATGAGCATGCCCAAGGTGGCGAAGACGAACAGCACCGGATATTCGAAGCGCGCCATCTTCTCGTGCTCGTTATAGCCGAGCGAGAGGACGAGGGAGAGCGCCGAGCCCGCGAGCACGAGGAGCTTCATGAAGGCGCCGAAACGGTCGTTCACGAAGAGCTCCGAGAACGCCGTCGTCGGCTTGACCGGGGTCACGCCCACGACGAGTGCCGCCGCCACGACGAAGGCGAGCACGGCGAGGGTGGAGAGCGTGCGCGTGATGCGATCGCCGTTGAAGACGCCCAGCATGAGGAGCGCCATGCCGACGATGGCGAGCCAGAGCTCCGGAAGCGCTAACTGAAGATTGGCGAGGTAGCTCAAGGGCCGGCTCTCCCTAGCGCGGAAGCGCTGCAAGGACGGGATGCGCGCTGCCCGCGGCGGCGACGGCGGCGCTGTATTGGCCGATCACATGGTCGATCGAGGCATGCATCGGGGCGAGGAAGGATACCGGGTAGACGCCCATCCACAGCACGACGGCCACGAGCGGAGCGAAGACCGCCACCTCGCGCGGCGAGAGATCGAGGATCGCCATGAGTTCGGGCTTGGTGAGCTCGCCGAAGATGACCCGGCGATAGAGCCAAAGCATGTAGGCGACGCCGAGGATCATGCCGGTGGTCCCCAGGGCCGCGACCCAGGTGTTGACGCGGAAGACGCCGAGGAGGCTCAAGAACTCGCCCACGAAGCCGCTCGTCCCCGGCAGCCCGACCGAGGCGAGCATGAAGAGCATGAAGACGGCCGCATAGACCGGCATGCGGTGGACGAGCCCGCCGTAGGTCGCGATGAGCCGGCTGTGCATGCGGTCGTAGACCACGCCGACGCAGAGGAAGAGGGCCGCCGAGACGACGCCGTGGCTCAGCATCTGGATCATGGCGCCCTCGACCGCCTGCGTCGTCGCCGCGAAGATGCCCATGGTCACGATGCCCATGTGCGCGACCGACGAGTAGGCAATGAGCTTCTTCATGTCCTCCTGCGCCAACGCCACGAACGAGGTGTAGATCACGGCGACGACGCTGAGGGTGTAGATGAAGGGGGCGAAGTGGAGCGAGGCCTCGGGCAGCATCGGCAGCGAGAAGCGCAGGAAGCCGTAGCCGCCCATCTTCAGAAGCACGGCCGCGAGCATGACCGATCCGGCCGTCGGCGCCTCTACGTGAGCGTCCGGCAGCCAGGTATGCACCGGCCACATCGGCACCTTGACGGCGAAGGAGGCGAAGAAGGCGAGCCAGAGCCAAGTCTGCATCTCGCGCGGGAAATGATAGGCGAGTGCCGCCGGGATATCGGTCGAGCCGGTCTGGAAATAGACCGCGAGGATCGCGAGCAGCATGAGCACGGAGCCGAGCAGCGTGTAAAGGAAGAACTTGAAGGCCGCATAGACCCGGCGCGGACCGCCCCACACGCCGATGATGAGGAACATCGGGAGCAGCACGCCCTCGTAGAACATGTAGAACACGACGAAGTCGAGGGCGCAGAACATCCCGACCATGAGCGTCTCGAGCACGAGGAATGCGATCATGTATTCCTTGACGCGGACCTTGATCGTTTCCCAGCTCGCCAGCACGCAGACGGGGGTCAGAAGTGTCGAGAGCAGCACGAAGAAAAGCGAAATGCCGTCGATCCCCATGCGGTAATAGATGTTGAAGCTCGGAATCCACGCCGCCTGCTCGACGAACTGGAACTCGTGCGTCGTCGGATCGAACTCGAGCCAGAGATAGAGCGACAGAACGAAGGTGATGAGCGAGGTCCAGAGTGCGGTCCAGCGCGCGTTCCGCGCCACGACCTCGGGGGCACCCCGCACGAAGAAGATGAGCACCGCCCCGAGCGTGGGCAGGAACGTGACCGTCGAGAGAATGGGGAGCTGGCCCATGTCCTAGCCCTTCATGGCAAGCAGGTACCAGGTGACGATCAGCACGATGCCGATGAGCATGGCGAAGGCATAGTGATAGACGTAGCCGGTCTGGAGCCGGCCTGCCCGGCGAGCGAGCGCCAGCGTCGTCGCCGCCAGGCCGTCGGGACCGAGCCCGTCGATCAAGGCGCCGTCCCCGCCCTTCCACAAGGCGCGCCCGATCGCGAACGCAGGACCTACGAAGAGCGCGTCGTAGAGCTCGTCGAAGTACCATTTGTTGTAAAGGAGGAGATAGACCGCCCTGAAGCGCGCGGCCAGGATACGCGGCAGCTCGGGACTGCGGATGTAGAAGAGGTAGGCGAGCGCGATGCCGGCGAGACCGAGGAGGGTGGGCAGCCCCTTGACCCAGAGGGGGGCCACGTGCGCGTTCTCGAGCGCCGGATGGGCCTGCAACACGAGGATCGAGTCGCGCCAGAACGCGTGATTGCCCTCGCCCACGAACATCTCCTCGGCGACCCAGCCCGCGATGACGGCGCCGAGTGCGAGCACGTAAAGCGGGACGATCATGATGTTGGGCGACTCGTGCACGTGCTCCTGCACATGATGATCGGCCCGGCTGGCGCCATGGAAGGTCATGAAGAGGAGGCGCCAGGAGTAGAAGGCCGTCATGAAGGCGACGCCGACGCCCAGGACATAGGCGTAGTCGCCGAGCGCCGTGCCGGCACCCCAGGCGGATTCGAGAATCACGTCCTTCGAGAAGAAGCCTGCGAACGGCGGCACGCCGGCGAGCGAAAGCGAGCCGATCCACATGAGCCCGTAGGTGATCGGGATCTTGTTCCACAGCCCGCCCATCTTGCGCATGTCCTGCTCGCCCGACACGGCGTGGATGACCGAGCCCGCGCCGAGGAAGAGGAGCGCCTTGAAGAAGGCGTGCGTCATGAGATGGAAGATCGAGGCCGAGTAGGCCGACACGCCGGCGGCGAAGAACATGTAGCCGAGCTGGCTGCAGGTCGAATAGGCGATGACCCGCTTGATGTCGTTCTGCGCCATGCCGATGCTGGCGGCGAACATCGCCGTGGTGCCGCCGATCACCCCGACAAAGGCGAGCGCGGAGGGGGCGTACTCAAACATCGGCGACAGCCGCGCCACCATGAACACGCCGGCCGTCACCATCGTTGCCGCATGGATCAAGGCGGAGACCGGGGTCGGCCCCTCCATCGCATCGGGCAGCCAGGTGTGGAGACCGATCTGCGCCGACTTGCCCATGGCGCCGACGAACAGCAGGATACAGGTGAGGTCGAGCGCATCGACGTCGTAGCCGAGGAACTTCATCGTCGTATCGGCGACGTCGGGCGCCGCG
>DATEQI010000489.1:0-3288 GCA_035272805.1 Alphaproteobacteria bacterium
CGACGCCGGCAATCGGAATACCAATGCGTATCAAGGCACGGCGCCGGCGTCGGCGCTCAGCGACCGGGTCCACGCTGATATCGACCACCTGATCACTGACGGCCATGACGTGCTCCGTCCGGAGCGCCAAGGAATATGCAATAGGTTAGATCATTGGACGGCAATCTGCCAACTGGGTGTCAAGCGCGAGCAACGCGAGGTTGCTGGCTTTCTCCGGAGCCCGTAACTCGCACTATGGAAAGCCTGGCGTCGTTGCGCGGGCCTGGGGAGCCCCATTTCAATCAGGGCCGCCGTGGCGGCGGCGGAGCAGACCGAGAAGGCCGTCGCCGAGCGCATCGCCGAGCGGCTCGACTGCGGACCCGAGGAGACGCTCGAGATCGCCGAGCTCAAGCCCGAGCAGGAGCTTCCGGCGCTCGACCAGATCGAAGCGCGCCTTCATCGCCTGGTGGCAGAGCGCGAGAACATGGGGCCGGTCAATCTCAGGGCGGAACAGGAATCGCGCGAGGTCGAGGAGCAGATCGACTCACTCCAAACCGAGCGCGCCGACCTTGTCGGGGCGATTGCCCGCTTGCGCCAAGCGATCGCCGAGCTCAATCGTGAGGGGCGCGAGCGTCTGCTCGCCTCTTTCGACGAGGTCAACCGGCACTTTACCGAGCTTTTCGTCCGCCTCTTCGGCGGCGGTCGCGCGTTCCTCCAGTTGACCGAGGCGGAAGACCCGCTTGAGGCGGGGCTTGAGATCATGGCGAGCCCGCCGGGCAAGAAGCTTCAAATGCTCTCGCTTCTCTCGGGTGGCGAACAAGCGCTCACGGCGCTTTCCCTCCTCTTCGCGGTGTTCATGACGAACCCCGCCCCGATCTGCGTGCTCGACGAAGTGGACGCCCCGCTCGACGACGCGAATGTGGATCGTTTCTGCACCCTCCTCGAAGAGATCGCGCGTCATTCCCAGACGCGCTTTCTCCTCATCACCCACCACCGCATGACGATGGCCCGCATGGACCGCCTCTTCGGCGTCACCATGCCCGAGCGCGGGGTCAGCCAGCTCGTCTCGGTCGACCTCCAGGAGGCCGAAAGCTTCCGCGCCACGGCGTGAGGCTGGAGCCCTGCCGGCTGCCTGGAAACCCCAGGAATTCGGTCGCTTTGCCGCAGTTTCCCGACCTTGACAGTCTACCCCCTGCTCCTTATGGTTCGCGCGAATTCGGCTCGAGAGCCGTCCAATTCGGGGGTCCAGGCAAGGAAAACACCCCTTGAGTAAGGCAGGTGGCGCGTCGATGGCCGAGCGGAAGCCGCCCCCCTCCCTTGAAGAGCTTGGCGCGCGGGTGCGCGAGGCTCAGAACCGCCAGGCGGCGGAGGCCGGCGCTGACGGTGCCGGAGACGACAACGGCGCAAGCGGTGCTGCCTTGGCAAACGGCCTGCGGATCGGGCCGGAACTCGTCGTGGCCGTGGGTGTGGGTACTGGAATCGGGTGGGCCTTTGATCGCGCCTTCGGGTCGGCGCCGCTTGTGACGATCGTGTTTTTCTTCCTCGGCGTTGGTGCTGGCATGGTGAATGTCTGGCGCGCGGTGACGGGGAGGGGCATGGCGATCGGTTACCGCCCGCGCGACGCGCGCCGGCGCGAACGGGAAGACAAAAAGACGGACGAGTCGAGCGGCGAGGAATAACGTGGCAACAGAGTCGAACCCCCTCCACCAGTTCAGCATCGAGCGGCTGATTCCGATCCATATCGGCGGGGTCGATGCCTCATTCACCAACTCGGCCGCATTCATGACCGCCGCGGTCGTGCTTGCCTCTGGGTTCGTGCTCCTGAGCACCTGGCGCGCCCAGCTCGTGCCGGGGCGATGGCAGTCGATGGCCGAGCTCACGTATGAATTCATCGCTCGGATGATCGATCAGAATGTCGGCCGGGAGGGACGCAGATACGTCCCGTTCGTGTTCACGCTTTTCATGTTCATCCTGCTCGGCAATCTGCTCGGGATGATCCCCTACAGCTTCACCTTCACGAGCCACATCATCGTCACCTTTGCGCTCGCGGCGTTGGTGTTCGTCGGCGTGACACTCATCGGCATATTCCGGCACGGCTTGCACTTCCTGAGCCTTTTTGCACCCCGCGGCGTGCCGATAATCCTGCTTCTCCTCCTCGTGCCGATCGAGGTGCTGTCGTACTTCATCCGGCCCTTCACCTTGTCGATCCGGCTGTTCGCCAACATGATGGCCGGCCACACAATGCTCGTCATCTTCGCGGGATTCGTGACGAGCCTCGGCGTGTTCGGCATCCTGCCGATCGCGATGAACACGTTCCTGGTCCTGCTCGAGCTGCTCGTCGCGGTACTCCAGGCGTACGTATTCGCGATCCTGACCTGTCTATACCTGCACGACGCGATCCACTTGCATTGAGTGCGGCGTCGGCTTGACGAACTGAACCGATTGGGCTTGAACCCAAACCAGGAGACGACACATGGATCTTGCATCGGCCAAAATGATTGGCGCCGGCATCGCCTGCATAGCACTCGTGGGTGCGGGCATCGGCATCGGCAACATCTTCGCTGCCCTTGTGAGCGCCATCGCGCGCAATCCGTCGGCGGAAGTGCAGACGCCAGCGTTCCTCGGCTTCGCACTTGCCGAAGCGACCGGCCTTTTCGGCCTCGCGATCGCGTTCATCATCCTCTTCACTTGAGCGCCCCAGCCGCATAGACCGGTAGGGTCGCCTCGGGTCATCGAGGAAGGTGTTGCACCATGCCGCAATTGGTTTTCCCCGACTTTGCGCCCCAGCTCATCTGGCTGGCGATCACGTTCGGCGTCCTCTATCTCATCATGTGGAAGGCGGGCATGCCCGCTCTTGCCGGCATCATCGAGGCACGCCGGGCCAAGATCACCGCCGATCTGGACAAGGCTGCCGCACTCAAGGAGGAAGCGGCCAAGACGCTCGCCCAATACGCGAAGGCGATGGCCGAGGCGCGAGAGCGGGCGCGGGACGAGGTGCAGAAGGCTGCCCACGAGATCGCGGCGGCGTCGGCGGCGCGCCATGCGGCACTCGGCGCCAAGCTCGGCGAGGAGATCAAGGCCGCGGAGCGGCGGATTGCCGCCGCCAAAGAGCGAGCGCTCGCAAACCTCGGGTCGGCCGCGGGTGAAGCGGCAGCCGCCGCGGCGGAGCGGCTCATCGGCAAGCGGATCGGGGACCGGGAAGTCGAGGCGGCAATCGCGGCTGCGATGCGGGAGCGCGCGTGATGCTACATGAACTCCTCAACGATCCCGAGTTCTGGGTTCTCGTCGCCTTCGTGATCGCGATCACGC
>DATEQI010000490.1:0-3489 GCA_035272805.1 Alphaproteobacteria bacterium
CTGCCCGCGCGGACCGGGGATTCCGGCGTTATTGAGCAGCATGTCGATCGCCTCGCCGGCAAGGGCTGCCTGCAACAGAGCGATCTCCTTGCCTTGGCACACGTCGAGGCGATGCGTCACCACCTCGCCGGCGAGCTTCATGAGTGCTGTCGCCTTCTCCGGCTGCCGCGCGCAGGCATGCACGCGCCAGCCGTCGGCCGCGTATTGGCGGGCGAACTCGAGGCCGAGGCCGCGCCCGGCACCGGTGATGAGCACAGTCGCCATTAGCCGGCGGCCTCCTAGGAGACGATCTGGAATTGGGCGTCCATCGGCGTGCAGGCGAGGCCGTTGATCGGCACGATGTCCTGCGGGCAGGCCGAGAAGGCGACGACGCAATCCATCTCGGCGCGCAAGGTCACGTAGTCGCCGGGCTTGGAGACCGCGGGCTCGAAGCTCAGGCCGCCGTCGGCCGCCACCGGGATGTTCATGAAAAGGTTGAGCGGGCTCGGGGTCTCGGGCGGCGCCATGCCGAGCTCGCCGAGGGCCGAGGCGAGGTTGTCCGTGCAGCTGTCGTGGTGACCCTTGCAGCCGAGCTGCTCATAGCGGTAGCGGTCGCAGGCCGCGAGCACCGTGTCGTGGATGCCGGGCGAGGTGTCCTCGACGAGGGTGAGGATGGGGCGGCGCCGGTTGGTGACGAGGCTGTCGCCGGGCTTGGGAAAAAGCTTCAGGAGATGCGTGCGCGTGTGCTCCATCGACATGAACTCGCGCGGGTCGCGGAGGCTGAAGGCCCAGGTATCGACGACCTGGCTGCCGTGGATGTTGATGACGCGCACGCTTTGGCCCTGGCGCACGATCGCCGCCTTGCCCCTGCGTGCCGGAATGGTGACGCGCTCGCCTTCCGCCATGATCTTCTCCCCAGTCATTTCGTTCTAACATTCGCGAAATCAGGCAAATCCCCGTCATTGCGAGGCGCCCAAGGGGCGCCGAAGCAATCCAGTGAATTTTTGCCGCGCGGCAGCCTGGATTGCTTCGCTGCGCTCGCAATGACGGCTTCCTCCAGTCATGGCGAAAGTACGAATCATGACACTGGCCCTCTCACAGCAATGCCTCGATCGCCTCGCGGGTCTCCGCCGAGGGCACCACGGGGACGATCTCGAACTCGATCAGGTCGCCCCACAACGCCACCCACTGCTGCAGGAGGCGCGCGTCGTCGCATTCCATGAGCTGGAAGCAGCGCTCGAAATTGGCCTCGATCCAGCTGTTGACGTATTTGAGGCCCTCGGGCGCGCCGCGCCCTTGCGCGCGAAAGCGGCGATACACCGCCTTGGCGTCGCGTCCCTTGAAGCGCTCGATCACCATGAACAGCATGGCTCGCCCTCTCTAATCTCTCCGGCCTAGGCCGTCTCCTCGAAGAGCTCGCGCCCGATGAGCCAGCGCCGGATCTCGGAGGTGCCGGCGCCGATCTCATAGAGCTTGGCATCGCGCAGGAGCCGTCCCGTGGGAAAGTCGTTGATGTAGCCGTTGCCGCCCAGGAGCTGGATGGCATCGAGCGCTATCTGGGTCGCCTTCTCGGAGGCGAAGAGGATGGCGCCGGCCGCGTCCTTGCGCGCGGTCTCGCCGCGGTCGCAGGCCTTGGCCACGGCATAGACGTAGGCCTTGCAGGCGTTCATGGTCGTATACATGTCGGCGAGCTTGCCCTGCACGAGCTGGAAGCTGCCGATGGGCTGGCCGAACTGCTGGCGCTCGTGCACGTAGGGCAGCGCCACGTCCATGCACGCCTGCATGATGCCGCACGGGCCGGCCGCGAGCACCGCGCGCTCGTAATCGAGCCCGCTCATCAGCACGTTCACACCCTTGCCGAGCTCTCCGAGCACGTTCTCGGCCGGAACCTCGCAGTCCTGGAAGACGAGCTCGCCCGTGTCGGAGCCGCGCATGCCGAGCTTGTCGAGCTTCTGCGCCGTGGAGTAGCCCTTGAAGCGGCACTCGACGAGGAAGGCCGTGATGCCGCGCGGACCCGCTTTGGGATCGGTCTTGGCGTAGACCACGATCACGTCGGCGCAAGGGCCGTTGGTGATCCACATCTTGCTGCCGTTGAGGACATAGCGCTCGCCCTTGCGCTCCGCGCGCAGCCTCATGCCGACGACGTCGGAGCCCGCCCCCGGCTCGCTCATGGCGAGCGCTCCCACATGCTCCCCCGAGATCAGCTTCGGCAGGTAGCGCCGCTTCTGCTCGGCGGTGCCGTTGCGGCGGATCTGATTGACGCAAAGGTTCGAGTGGGCGCCGTAGGAAAGGCCGATCGAGGCGGAGGCGCGGCTGATCTCCTCCATGGCGATGCAATGCTCGAGATAGCCCATGCCGGCGCCGCCGAGCTCCTCCTCGACGGTGACGCCCAAGAGGCCGAGGCGGCCGAGCTCGGGCCAGAGCTCGCGCGGGAAGCTGTTCGTGCGGTCGATCTCGTCCGCGCGCGGGGCGATCCGGTCGGAAGCGAAATCGCGCACCGTCGCACGCAGCATCTCGGCGGTCTCGCCCAAGCCGAAGTCGAGGCCTTGCGGCTGGTTCGGGATCATGGCACGGCTCCTCCCGGCGCGTCGTTACGCGACTCTAGCGGGAACCGCACGCCCTGCGAAGAGCGGGGATCGGCGGCCGCGTCTTCCCCGCTCCCTACCTGCGGCCCGTCGGGCTTGCCGGCGAGCGTCATGAGGGTCGACAAGGAGGCCGCAATCTCGACCTCCTTGCCCGCTTGGAGGGCCGCGACCCGCGCCTCGGCGACGACGAGCGTGCGCCCGGGCCGCACCACGCGCCCGCGCGCGACAAGCGCCGCGCCCTCCGCCGGCGCCAGCAGATTGAGCTTGTACTCGACCGTGAGCACGCTCGCATCCGCGGGCATCAAGCTGAAGGCGGCGTAACCGGAGGCGCTGTCCGCGATCATGCCGACGATGCCGCCGTGGATGAAGCCGTGCTGCTGGGTGAGGTCCTCGCGATAGGCAAGCTCGATCTCGACCTCGCCGGGACGCACGGCGCCGAGCCTGGCGCCGATCAGCTCCATGGCACGCTGGCGCGCGAAGCTCGCGCGCACGCGCGTCTCGAACGCGGGGTCCAAAGGCTCGAAGCGGGCCATGCTCCCTCATCCGGCAGACCAGGATGAGTTTACTTTACGTTTACGTAAACGTCAAGATGGTTCGAGTGGCGGTAGGGCCCTGGTTCTGAAATTCACCACATCAGGAAAACAGTTGTCATTGCGAGGCGCCCGAAGGGCGCCGAAGCAATCCAGAAAGGGTTTCGCACCAGGCGTTCTAGATTGCTTCGCTGCGCTCGCAATGACAGTTATTTCCCGGTGAGACGAGCTTCCGAGTCGGGACACCAGCGTTGAGAATGGGAGGGTGCGGGAGCAGCATCGCCCAACCTCTATCGGGCTTTGCCCGCCGCGCGGCCCTTCTTGGCCTTGCTCCGCCCGCCGAGCTCGGCGAGCCGCGCGTGGCAGCGCGCCTCCACGCCGGCGAGCTCGGCAAG
>DATEQI010000491.1:0-5555 GCA_035272805.1 Alphaproteobacteria bacterium
TGTCGGGTGCGGTGATCAATTGGACGCATCGCGACAAATACGGCCGCGTCGACATCAAGGTGGGGGTTGCCTACGGCTCGGATACCGGCAAGGTGCGCGACATCATGCTCGCTTGCGCGCGCGAGCACGGCCAAGTCCTGAGCTGGCCGGCAGCCCATGTTCTGTTCACCGAGTTCGGCGACAGCGCGCTTCAGTTCGAGTTGCGCGTCTTCATCGGCGACGTGGAGCAGCGCAGCTTCGTCGCGAGCGATCTCCATTTCGCGATCGACGACGCCTTCCGCAAGGCGGGCATCGAGATGCCCTTCCCCCAACGCGAGGTCAGCGTGCGCAACCTCGAGGCGCTGGCCGAGGCGCTCGCGGCTGGGCGCGCGAAGCCGGGATCAGCCACGGCACCCCTCGCTCGGCACCCGGACGACGATGGGGGGGTCAAGGCCGGCGAGGCGGAGGCACCCCCGGCCTAAGGTGTCTCGCCCGCGCCATGGCAGCTTGGCGCCTGGGTCACGCGCCCGCGCGGCGGGAGGAGAGCGCCGCTTCACAGATCGAGCGTGCGGCGAGCCATGGCGTCGTCCCAAACCTGGTCCCGATCATCGTCGAAGATCAGCTTGGGATCCTCCGGAGCGGTGAACCAGTCGTGGCGCGCGAGCTCGTTCTCCAGCTGGCCGGCACCCCAGCCCGCGTAACCGAAGGCGACGAGGCTCTTCTGGGGGCCTTTGTGGGTGCCGATGTCCTTGAGGATGCCGGGGCTCGAGGTCATCGCCACGCGCCCGTCGATATCGATGGTCCCGGAACGGTGATAGTCGCTCGTGTGCAGGATCAAGCCGATAGCAGGCTCGACCGGGCCGCCGGCAAAGATGCGCACGCTCCCCTCGACGCCCTTGCCGCTCTCGCCGATCGCCTCGAGCAGGCTGGCGAGCGAGCGCTCCTCGACCGGCCGATTGATGACGATGCCAAGCGCGCCGTCTCGATTGTGGCGCACCATGAGGATCACGGTGTGCCGGAAACGAGGATCGCCGATCTCGGGCGAGGCGATCAGAAGTTGCCCGGCGAGGGAGGCGCTCTCCGCCGGGGCGCCCGGCTGGGGCGCTGCCGCGCGTGGAAGCGCCAACGGCAACATGAGCATGGGCAAAATCAAGACGAGGCGCCCGAGCCTAATCCCGCGCATCTCTCCACCCTCTCGCCGGTACCCTGCGACCGCCTCGGCGACCGCGCCGCGGTCGGCTCGACGGCCTCAATATATATAGTGCGCGGCAGCGCGCGAATGAAAGGGTGCCCCTCCTCGCACGCGCGGGGTGCCTCCGGCGGTCCAAACGCGACCCGGGGCCGATCAGACCTCGATCTGGCCGCCGAGCTCGATCACGCGGTTGGAAGGAATATGGAAGAAGTCGGTGACGCTCAACATGGTGTTGGAGAGCAGGATGAAAATCTCCTGGCGCCAGCGCGACAGCGGCGAGCGTTTCGCCTTCAGGATCTTCTCCCGCCCGACGAAGAACGAGGTCTCCATCAGATTGAAGCGGAACTGGAGCATGCGGCACTGGGCGAGTGCGCGCGGGATATTCGGCTCCTCCATGAAGCCGTAACGCACCGTAACGGTGTGGAAGTTGTGGTCGAGATGGCGGATCTCGAGCCGCTGCTCCTCCGGCACGCGGGGAATGTCCTCGGTCTGCACGGTCATGAGCACCACCCGCTCGTGCAGCACCTTGTTGTGCTTGAGGTTGTGCAGCATCGCCGCCGGCACCTGGTCGATGTTGCCGGTCATGAAGATCGCGGTACCCGGAACGCGCTCGGGATGGCCAGGCCGGATCGACTTGAGGAAGGTATCGAGCGGGAGCGCGTTCTTGCTGCGCTGAGCGAACAGCACGGCGCGGCCGCGCATCCAGCTCGACATCAGGATATAGAGGAAGGTCGCCACCAAGAGCGGGAACCAGCCGCCCTGCTCGACCTTGAGCATGTTCGCGGCAAAGAAGCACAAGTCGACGGTGAGGAGAAAGCCGAAGAGGGGGACGGCGACGAGCGGACTCCACCCCGCTACCCCCACCATGTAGACGCAAGCGAGCATGGTGGTCAGCGACATGGTGCCGGTCACCGCGATGCCGTAGGCCCAACCGAGATTGCTCGAGGACTTGAAGCCGAGGACCAAGGCGATCACCGCGACGAGCAGGAAAAAATTGGCCGTGGGGACGAAGATCTGGCCGGCCTCCTCGGCGGAGGTGTGGCGAATGTTGAGGCGCGGCAGGTAACCGAGCTGCACGGCCTGCCGCGTCATCGAGAAGGCGCCCGAGATGACCGCCTGGGAGGCGATCACGGTCGCCATCGAGGACAGCACGACGAGCGGATAGAGCGCCCATGGGGGAGCGAGCCGGTAGAAGGGATTGTCGAGCGCCTCGGGAGTCCTCAAGAGCAAGGCACCTTGGCCGAAATAGTTCAAAAGCAGGCACGGAAAGACCATCCAAAACCAGGCGGCGCGGATCGGCGCGCGGCCGAAATGGCCCATGTCGGCATAAAGCGCCTCGGCCCCCGTGACCGCCAGCACCACGGCACCGAGCAGAATGAATCCGCGCCACGGATCGGCGAGCAGAAGCCGGAGGCCATGGAGGGGGTTGAGTGCAAGGAGGATGGCCGGCTGAACGGCGAGCTCGACGGCGCCCAGAACGCCGATCGCGATGAACCAAAGCGCCATCACGGGGCCGAAGAGGCTGCCCACCCGCGCGGTGCCGCGACGCTGGATTAGGAAGAGTGCCAAGAGCAGCAGCACCGTGATCGGGATCACGTAGGGATCGAAAAGCGGGGTCGCGACCTTCAGCCCTTCGACCGCGGAGAGCACCGAGATGGCGGGAGTGATCACCCCATCGCCATAGAAAAGCGCAGCCCCCACCAAGCCGGCGGCGAGGATCAGGCGGTGACGCCGGCCGCGCCGGCTCGCCGTCCTCAGCGCCAGCGCCGTGAGGGCCAGGATGCCGCCCTCGCCGCGGTTGTCCGCGCGCATGATGACGACGACGTACTTGAGTGCCACGACGATGATGAGCGCCCAGGCGATGAGCGAAAGCACGCCCAGCACGGACTCGCGGCTCACGGCCGTCCCGGCATCGAAGCACTGTTTGACGGTGTAGAGGGGGGAGGTTCCGATGTCGCCGTAGACAACGCCGAGTGCGCCCAGGATGAGGCCCTGTTGCGCCTTGGATCGATTCCCCGCGCTCTCTGCCGCGGTGATTTGCGCCATGCGGTCCATCTGGTGAGCGAGAGCGCGTGTCTTTATACCTTTTTTATGTGCGCCGCAACGCGCCCTCTTCGAGGGGTGGGGAGCGCGAAAATCTATATGGGCATCAAATGCTTATCCGACCCGAGCTGAGCACCGCGAGGAGCGCTGCCAAGGCCAGGCTGGCGGCGCCGAGAGCAAAGAGCAGGTGGTAGGAGCCGGTGCGCGCGAAGAGGAAGGCAAGGCCGTAGCCGGCCGCGGTCTGGGCCAGCGCAAAGGCGACGGTGAGCCAGGCCCAGGCTTGGGGCGCGTGCGCAGCACTCACGAGCTCGACCGCGCGCCCCGAGATGAGGGCGGGTACCGCCGGCGTCAACGCGCCGACGACGAGCGAGGAGAGGGCCAAGCTGAAGCCGTCGTGGGCGAAGACCGGCAGCGCCACCGCGAGCCCCTTGACCAGCAAGGCGAGCACGAGACTCGTCGCGATTCCCGCGCGATCGGCGAGAATGCCGGCGAGGAACGGCCCCACCGCGGCACCGACGCCGAAGGCGACCCAATAGAGCCCGCCCACCGCGAGGCCGAGCCCCAGCCCGCGCGCGATATAGTCGATCCAGAACACGGCATGAGGCACGAAGCCGATCGCGTCGCAGACATAAAGCAGCATCAAGAGCGCGAGCGGAGCGAAGGCACGCAGGCCGCCGCCCCTACCCCTCTCCTTGACCTCTCGCCGCGGCTCGTCCGTCCAGCTCCGCCAAGTCGCGACGGTCAAGAGCGCTGCGACCGCGGCGAGCGCCAGCCAGACGGTGGTGAGACCCTCGCGCGCGAGCGCCGGCACGGCGGTGCCCGCCGCCGTGATGCCGAAGCCGACGCCGCTGAAGACGGCGCCGCCGACGCGTCCGCGCCAGGGCGGCGGCGTGCGGGCAAGCACGGACGAGGTGACGAGCACCATGAGGATGCCGCCCGCGATGCCCGAGAGGAGGCGCCAAGGAAAGAACCAGAGAAAGCTCGCCGGCCAGGCGCAGCCGACGAACGAGAGGACGGCCGCCAGCATGGCCGCGCGAATCACGGCGGGGAGCGGCAAGTGCTGTGCGATCGTGCGCGCGAAGACGGCGCCCAAGAGATATCCGGCGAGGTTGGTCGCCGCGAGATAGGCGGCTTCGGGCGGGGTGAACCAGGCCGCGGCGATGAGGGCCGGGATGAGCGGGGTATAGGCGAAGCGGGCAAGCCCGATACCGACGAAGATCGCCGCGAGCCCGGCGGCGGCAGCTCGCGCCGCAGCTCTCGGCGAGTAGAACTCCCCCGCCGCAGCCGCTGCCATGCCTTTCCCCCCAGCCGTCGCCGATCAGGACCCGGGCGCGTGGAGCGCGCCTTCCGGCGACCAATGAACTCGCGAAGGTCGGTACTAGCAGATTATGGCCAGATCGCGGGGGCGGGAGAACCGAAAGCTGCGCACGATGCGCGCATGGCTGCCATGCCGTGACCCTCGCCGCCGATCATGGTCCGCACCAGCCGCGGCGCGCCGCTCCAAGCCCGCCTCGCCCTTGGCGGCGCGAATTTCGCGGCACTCTCCGGCTTTTCGTTTCTCGCGCAAGGGCCAAGGGATATGGCAGGCTAAAGGCAAGGAAGGGCTAAGGCGGAGCGCATCATGTTTTCCGATCCGCGACGACTCGCCGTGGCGCTGGCCGGTCTCTGCACCTTTCTCGACCTCTATGCCACCCAGTCGCTGCTTCCGCTCTTCGCCCGCACCTTCGCGGCAAGCCCCGCCGCGGTGAGCCTCACCGTGAGCGCCACCACCTTCGCCGTTGCCATCGTCGCGCCCTTCGTCGGCATCATGGCCGACCTCATGGGGCGCAAACGCATCATCGTCGGCGCCATAGCACTCCTCGTCGCCCCGACCGCTCTCATCGCCCTCGCCACGAGCCTCGAGCAGGTCGTCGTCCTGCGCTTCGTGCAGGGCCTGCTGCTGCCGCCCATCTTCGCGGTCACCGTCGCCTATATCGGCGATGAGTGGGCGGCGGCCGAGGTGCCGGCGGTCACGGGGATTTATATGGCAGGCGGCGCACTCGGCGGCTTTCTCGGCCGCTTCATCAGCGGGCTCGCGAGCGAGCTCTGGGGCTGGCGCAGCGCCTTTCTCGTGCTCGCCGCGCTGACCGCCGTCTCGGCCATCGTCGTCGGCCTCTTCCTGCCCCGCGAGCGGCGCTTCGTGCGCGCCGCGGGGCTGGCGACCGCGCTCGGCGGCATGGCCCGCAACCTGACGAACCGCCGCCTCGTCGCGACCTTCACGGTCGGTTTCGCCGTTCTCTTCTCCTTCGTCGCCGGCTTCACCTACGTGAACTTCTATCTCGCGGCTCCGCCCTTCGGCCTC
>DATEQI010000492.1:0-3090 GCA_035272805.1 Alphaproteobacteria bacterium
CTACCTCCGCCGCGAGATCGCCGCTCGCGCGCACGGCGAGGCCGGGCCGGGCGAGCCGCTTGGCAAGCGCCTCGGCCTTCTCGGGATGGCGGCCCCAGATCGCCACCTCGCGGATCGGCCGCACCGTGCTATGCGCGCGCACGAGGTGGGGGGCAAGCGCGCCCGTGCCGACCATGAGGAGCCGTGCCGCGTGCTCGCGCGCAAGATAGCTTGCGGCAAGGGCGGAGGCGCAGGCGGTGCGCCTCACGGTCAAGGTGGGCGCGTCCATGAGGGCGAGCACACGCCCCGAGCAGCCGTCGAGTAGCACGTAGATGCCCTCGACGCTCGGCTTGCCCTTGGCCGCATTGCCGGGAAAGACCGTGACGAGCTTGACGCCGATGTGGCGCCCTTCCTGCCAGGCCGGCATGAAGAGGAGCGTTGCATCGGGTGCTCCCGGCACCTTGACCGTGTGGTGCGTGCGCACCGGCATGGCGCAGCCCTCGCGGAAGGCGGCTCGCAAGCGCTCGATGAGCTTGCTGTCCTCGAGTGCCGCCTCGACCTCGGCCGCGGTCACCATGCGCATGGCTCGCTCTCCGCTTGGCTCTCGCCTTGCCTAGCGTTGTGGTTCCGACGCTTGATTCCAGTCATTGTGTCGGAACCACAACACATCATCATAATATTGCTAGTGTTCCGGGCCGATGGTTCGGGACGAACCGTCGGAGTCGGAACACTAGCTGGCGCGCGGGAAGGTGGGCAGCGCTGACGGGCGGGCAGCGGCGTCCTTCGTCTCGCCGGCGCTTGCCGCCGCGGCATCAGCACCCGGGCGCTGCCTTGCCGCGGCGAGCTCCTCCTTGAGGTGCTTGGCCTCGGCCTCGGCCCGGCGCGCGCGGCGGCGGGTACGCGCGCCGCCGAGCCAGGCGCCGATGCCGCCCAAAATGAAGCCGAAGAGGAGGCTCGCCAAGATCGCGGCGTAGAGCGGCAGCTCGAGGGTGAAGGGGAGGGGCTCGATGCCGAGCGTCACGGGTGCGCGATTGGAGACGGCAAAGAGGACGAAAACGAGTGCCGTAAGCGCACCCGCGATCCAGGAGAGGAGCTTCATGAGCTTGATCCAAGCGCGCGCGAGGACGTCTTGTCCCCCTGCTGCGGCGCTACCTCTTGCCATTGAGCCGCTCGCGCAGCTCCTTGCCGGTCTTGAAGAAGGGGATGTGCTTCTCGCTCACGGCCACGGACTCGCCGGTGCGCGGGTTGCGCCCCAGGCGCGAGCCGCGCTTCTTGACCGAGAAGGCGCCGAAGCCGCGCAACTCGACGCGGTCGCCTTGCGAGAGGGCCGAGGAGATCTCGTCGAAGATCGTGGACACGATGCGCTCGACGTCCCGCTGGTAGAGATGCGGGTTGCGCTCGGCGATGCGCAGGATCAACTCCGACTTGGTCATCGACTTCGCCCCCCTTCTCGGCCCCCGTTGACCGAAGCGCGCCGAGTTTTGCGGAGCGTGCCAGAGCAAGTCGCGCCCGTCAAGGGTAAGTATTTAAGATAACGTGACTTTTTGGGTCGAGAAGAGGCGGGCAAGGGGGCAGGATTTGTGGAATGGGGCGGCGGGGGCGGGCGCGGGCGCCGCTTCCGCCGCGTCTCCCGGCAGAGCGCCGCAAAAAGAAAAGGCGCGCCGCCCGTGCCAGGCGGCGCGCCCGATCTCTTGCAGAGCGCTCGGGCTATTTCTCGCTTTCGCCCTCCTCGGCGGCTTCGGCCTCTTCCTCCGTCTCTTCCTCCGTCTCTTCCTTGGCCTCGTCCTTGCCCTTCCCCTTGGCGGCGCGCTCCTTGGTGGCGCGCGTGAGGGCTGCCCCCAGGATGTCGCCCAATGAGGCGCCGCTGTCGGAGGAGCCGTATTGGGCCATCGCCTGCTTGTCCTCCTCGATCTCGCGCGTCTTGATCGAGAGGCTGTAGCGGCGCGTGGCACGGTCGATGCTGATCACCTTGGCGTCTACCTTCTCGCCCACCGCGAAGCGGTCGGGGCGCTGGTCGACGCGGTCGCGCGAGAGCTCGGCCTTGCGGATGAAGCCGGTGGCGCCGTCGGCGACGCCCACCTCGATGCCGCTGTCGAGCACCTTGGTGACCGTGCAGGTCACCACGTCGCCTTTCTTGATCGCGGTTGCCGCGCGCTCGAAGGGGTCGTCGGTGAGCTGCTTGATGCCGAGCGAGATGCGCTCCTTCTCCACGTCGACATCGAGCACCTTCACCTTCACCCGGTCGCCCTTCTTGTAGTCCTTGATCGCCTCCTCGCCGGGACGGCTCCAGTCGAGATCGGAGAGATGGACCATGCCGTCGATGTCGCCGGGCAGGCCCACGAAGAGGCCGAACTCGGTGATGTTCTTGATCTCGCCCTCGAGCTCGGTCTTCTGCGGGTACTTCTCGAGGAAGCCTTCCCACGGATTCTCCAGGCACTGCTTCAAGCCGAGCGAGATGCGGCGCTTCTGCGGATCGACGTCGAGCACCATCACCTCGACCTCCTGGCTCGTCGAGATGATCTTGCCCGGATGCACGTTCTTCTTGGTCCAGCTCATCTCGGAGACGTGGACGAGGCCCTCGATCCCCGGCTCGAGCTCGACGAAGGCGCCGTAGTCGGTGATGTTGGTGACGCGGCCCTTGAACTTCGTCCCTACCGGGTATTTAGCCGCAACGCCCTCCCAGGGGTCGGCCTCGAGCTGCTTCATGCCGAGCGAGATGCGCTGGGTCTCCGGGTTGAAGCGGATCACCTGCACGTCCACGGTCTGGCCGATGTGGAGCGCTTCCGAGGGATGGTTGATGCGGCGCCAGGCGATGTCGGTCACGTGGAGCAGCCCGTCGACGCCGCCGAGGTCCACGAAGGCGCCGTAATCGGTGATGTTCTTGACGACACCCTTGAGCACCTGGCCTTCCTTGAGGTTGGCGACGAGCTCGGAGCGCGCCTCGGCGCGCGTCTCCTCGAGCACGGCGCGGCGGGAGACCACGATATTACCGCGCTGGCGGTCCATCTTGAGGATCTGGAAGGGCTGCGGCTGGCCCATCAGCGGCGAGACGTCGCGCACCGGACGGATGTCGACCTGGCTGCCCGGCAGGAAGGCGACGGCGCCGTAGAG
>DATEQI010000493.1:0-5677 GCA_035272805.1 Alphaproteobacteria bacterium
ATCGCGGCAGCTCGCCCTACCAGGTCTTCCGCACCAAGGACGGCTGGATCACCGTGGGCGGCGGCACGCAGGAGTTCTGGCTCCGGCTCTGCCGCCTGCTCGGGTGCGAGGAGCTCGCGCGCGACGCGCGCTTCCGCGACAACGCGAGCCGCGTCGCCCACAACGCCGAGCTGGTGGCGCTGCTGCAGCCCCCACTCGCGCGCGAGAGCACTGCCCACTGGCTCGCGAAGCTCGGCGAGGCGGGCATCCCGGCAGGGCCGGTCGTCGATCACGCCGAGCTCTTCGCCGATCCGCAGCTGCGCGCGCGCGAGATGGTGGTCGAGGTCGAGCATCCGAGCGCGGGCCGTATCTCGACCCTCGGCGTGCCGATCAAGCTCTCCGAGACGCCCGGCAGCGTGCGCCGGCCAGCACCTCGCCTCGGCGAGCACACCGCCGAGGTGCTCGCGGCCCTCGCCCGCGCGGCGGCGGAGTGAGCGAACTCGCACTCACCGCTTATCTACCCCTCTCCCGCAAGCGGGAGAGGGAGGGACCCCGCGGGCCAAAGGCCCGCTTCTTCTGCATCATGCATAAGAGGCGCGCTACGCGCGCCGGGCGCAGCAATGGGAGGGTGAGGGACGACACCGACATCAGGCACTCCCTCACCCTTCCCATCCCTTTGGGATGGGCCCCTTCCCTCTCCCGCTTGCGGGAGAGGGAATTCGAACGACGGCCCGCTATCGCGCCTGCAGCGCCGCGTAGAGCTCGGGGCGGCGGTCGCGCCACCAGGGCAGGCTCTTCTGCGCCGCGTCGACGTCGTCGAGATCGAGGGTGGCGACGAGCAGCTCCGGCCGCTCGGCCGAGGCGAGCGCCACGATCTCCGCACCCACCGGATTGACGATCATGCTCTTGCCGATATGCCTGCGCCCGCCCTCGTCGCCGCAGCGGTTGACCGCGACGACGAAGACGCCGTTCTCGTAGGCGCGCGCCTGGAGCGGCAGCTCCCAGGTATTGGCGCGCAGCTTGCTCTCGCCGTAAGTGGCGGCACAGATCGGCATGAAGAGTATCTCGGCCCCCTTGAGTGCCAGCGCCCGCGAGCCCTCGGGGAACTTGCGGTCGTAGCAGATCTGGATGCCGATCTTGACGCCGTCGAGCTCGAAGACGGGGAAGTCGCTGCCCGGCGAGAAGTAGAACTTCTCGTAGCTGCCGGTGCCGCCCTTGAGCTCGGAGGGCAGGACAGCGGGGATATGGGTCTTGCGGTAGGTGCCGAGATGGCGGCCGGCGCGGTCGAACACCGCGGCCGAGTTGTAGAAATATTTGCCGGCGCGCTCGCCGTAGGGAAAGACGAGCGCCAAGCCCTTCTCGCGCGCGAGGTCCAGGAGGGGTGCTGCGATCGGGCTCGGCAGGGCCAGGAAGTATTTCGCGGAATCCTGGATCAGGCGGTTGGGGAAGAAGGGTGTGAGGAACAATTCGCCGAAGCAGATGACGTCCGCGCGCTTGCTGGCCGCCTCCTCGACCATGCGGCAGGCCGCCTCGATGCCGGGCCGCATGTCGTCCGTGAGCACGGCACCCGTCTGGGCCGCCGCCACCGTGATCATCCGTGCCATGCCGTCCTCCTTGCCGCGCGAGCGCGCTCGCACCTTAGCCCCGGCATCGGGGCGAGACAAGCACGACGCCGCTCACTACACTCAGGCCGCGCGCGCATGGTGCTGCCACGACATTCGGGAGGGCGCATGGCATTCGATTGCATCGTCAAGGGCGGGGTCGCGGTGTTCCCCGATCTCGGCGAGAGGCCGGCCGACATCGCGGTCGGCCAAGGTCGCATCGCGGCGATCCTGGCGCCGGAGAGTAGCGCCGAGGCGCGCGAGACGATCGACGCCCGCGGCCGCTTCGTCTTCCCCGGCCTCATCGACGCCCACATGCATTGGGGCATTGCCGAGAAGATCACGGAATACGGCAGCGAGACGGCCTATGCCGCGCAAGGCGGCTTCGCGAGCGTCATCGGCCACTTCCTCAACAGCGCCCCCTACAGCGAGATCTTCGCCGCGGAGTGCGAGGCGGCCGAGGCGCGCGCCTTCGTCGATTTCGGCTTCCACTTCGGCATGGCGACCGAGGCGCACATGGCCGAGCTCGAGCGCTACGTCGAGGAGCTCGGCGTCCCCTCCTTCAAGTACTTCACCAACTTCAAGGGCGACGAGGGGCTCTATCTCGGCCTCTCCGGCACCGACGACGGCTTCATGTACGAGCTCATGCGGCGCGTGGCCGCCTATCCGCAGGCGATCCTCGCCGTCCATCCCGAGAACATCGAGCTGGTGCGCCGCTACCGCCTCAAGTTCCAAGGCGAGGGACGCGCGACGCTCAAGGACTGGAGCCTCGCCAAGCCGCCGATCACCGAGGCGGTCGACACGCTGCGCGCCATGTACTTTGCCGAGCAGGCGGGCTGCCCGGTCTATTTCGTGCATGCGAGCTGCAAGCTGGCCCTCGACGAGATCCGGCGTTACCGGCAACGCTACCCGCGCATCCACGTCGAGACCTGCCCCCAGTATCTCACCCACACGCTCGACTCGGACGCCGGCACCATCGGCAAGGCGAACCCGCCGTTCCGCGAGCGGGAAGACGTCGAGGCGCTGTGGCAGGGCCTGGCCGACGGCACCATCGACGTCGTCGGCGCCGACCACGTCGCGCGCAAGCGCGTCACCAAGGAGAAGAACATCTGGCAGGCCTCGCAGGGCTTCCCGGGCACGGCGACCATCCTGCCGGTGCTCTTGAGCGAGGGCTACCACAAGGGCCGCCTCACGCTCAGACGCATCGCCCAGCTCCTCGCCAGCACGCCGGCCCGCATCTTCGGCCTGGAGCGGCGCAAGGGTGCGCTCTTCGTCGGTGCGGACGCCGATCTCACCATCGTCGACCTCACACGCGAGCGCGTGGTGCGCGCAGCCGAGCTCGGCTCCTACGCCGACTACAGCCTCTATGAGGGCTGGAGCTTCAAGGGCTGGCCGGTTTTGACGATGGTGCGCGGCCAGGTGGTCATGCACGAGGGCAAGATGGTCGGCCCGGCCGGGTACGGCAAGTTCCTGAAGCGCCCGCTCGCGGCGAATGCGTGAGCGCGGGTCGGCATCGTTGCGTCAACTCTCGCAAATTCGAGCGTCACCCCCTCCCCATCGTCCGCTCCTCAACGGGCGGCCGATCCCCCTTCGAGGGGGAGGGGAAATTTGATGCCAGGCGATGCATTTTCCCTCCCCCCTTGAGGGGGAGGGTGGGGAGGGGGGTGTTTCACGTATTCATGATTCCGAGTACTAGGCGCCGTGAGGACCTCGACGCGGTGCGGGCGGCAACGCCTCGTAAAGCCTGCCGGCAACGGCGCGGCCGTCCTTGAGCACGAGCGCCAGCCGCTCGGGCTCCTGCAGGAGCCGGATGTCGGCGAGCGGATCGCCGTCGAGGACGAGCACGTCCGCCCTGCGCCCGGCCTCGAGCGCACCCGTGAGCTTGTCGAGCTTCAAGGCGCGCGCCGCAGTCCCCGTCGCCGCCTGGATCGCCTCGAGCGGCGAGAGCCCGGCGCGCACGAGATACTCGAGCTCGCGCGCGTTCGTGCCGTGGGGGAAGCGGTTGCCGAGATCGCCGCCCGCCGCGATGGGAATGCCGGCCGCGTGCGCGCGCTCGACGCTCGCGAGCCAGAGCGGCTCGTTCACCGCCATCTCCTCGCGCTGCTTGGGCAGCAAATCGAGCTTGGCGCCGAGCTCGAGCACGCTGAAGAGCGTGCAGAGCGTCGGCACCAGGATGCTCGGCGAGCGCTTGAAGAGCTCGATCGCCTCCTCGTCCATCCGCGTGCCGTGCTCGACCGTGTCGACGCCCGCGCGCAGCGCGAACTTGACCGCGTCGTAGGATTGCGCGTGGATCGCCACGCTGCGGCCCCAACGGTGGGCCTCCTCGATCGCGACCCGCACCTCCTCCTCGGAGAAGGTGGTCATCCAGCTATAGGCATAAGGACCGACCTCGACCCCGCTTGCGGCAAGCTTGATGTTGTCGACGCCGTTCCGGATCTGCTGGCGCACCACCTTGCGGATCGCATCCGGCCCGTCGACGAGAATGCCGAGCCCGCCCCACTTGCGCTCCCAATGGGGCGGGAGCGTGTCGCCGAGGCCGGCGGTCGGGCCGATGATCTGGCCGCTCGCGACGATGCGCGGACCCGGAAGCTTGCCCTGCGTCACGGCATCGCGCACCGCGACCGCGACATTGGCGATGGTGCCCACGTCGCGCACGGTGGTATAGCCGGCGGCCAGCACCTTCCCGGCATTGAGTGCTGCATTGATCGCCGCGGTCTCGACGGTGCAGCGGTCGACCTCCTCGAGGCTGCGGAAGCCGCTATAGACGAGATGGGCATGGCAATCGATGAGGCCGGGCATCAAGGTGCCCCCACCCACATCCACCTGAGGCACGCCGCTCTCCCGCGGAAGCGCCGACATGGGGCCCAGGGCGGCGATACAGGCACCCGCGAGCTCGACGTAGCCGTCCTCGATCGGCGGTGCCCCGAGCCCGTCGATCACGCGGCCATGGAGGAGGCGCACGCGCGCGGCACCTGCCGCCAAGAGCGCCGCATCGGCTTCCTTCATCGCTCCTCCCCGCGTTGCACCTCGTCGACCGGCGCGCGGCCTCTGCCATCGTGCGGATCGTAGCAGTGCCGCGCGCCTGCGTACAACGCGGCAGAGCCCGAAACCGCGTTGCCCGGGACGAGAAGGCCGCATGTCCCCTCCTCTACGATCCCGCGCGAGCCGCATATGAATATGAAGATGTCGATCGGCGCCCCGACCTTCTCGGCCATCACACGGTCGAGACCGCCGCAGGCCCCCCGCGGAGGGTGCTCATGAGCAGTCCGATTTGCTTAAGTGCGAGATATTCCCGCAAGCCTGAGATAAGCCCGCAAGGGGAGCGCGTTACGTCTCCGACCTGACGCGAGGGCACTGTCCCATTTACAGTGCTTGGCACCTTCTGCCGGCTGTCCCCTCGTGGCCTTTGTTTTCTGTGCTGCCATATCACCTACGGTCCCATTCATGCCTATTTTCGGGACTGACACCGATTGGGAAGCTCATTGAGAAGAATACCAAGCTCGCGACGATCGATCCCATCGTCCGCGGCGGAACGGCTCACGCTCCAATTAACCCACTGGTCCCAAATTCGGGGTCCACTTCACTTCGTCACGTTCGATTCGGTAGTACACCTTGTATGGGCGCCGCGGCACGTTAAGTTCGTACACGCCGGGCAAGTCGGTACGTTGTCCCATCCGCGGAAACGAGGCGAGTCCCCGGATCGCGCGCACGATCGCGAGCTACACCTGCCGGGCGCCTTGGGCGCTTTGCTTTTCGAGATACTCGTACACCGCCTCGCGGTCAGCGAACGCCCGCGGAGTGTAGCGAACCCTCATACGCCGTGGCGCTTGTCGGCTTCAACTATGTCTTCATCGGCGACGAACTCGCCCCTCTCTCCTTGCCGGAGACCCTCTTCGACTGCCGCGCGCGTCGCTTCGTCGAGATGCACAACGGGCGTCTCTTCCCCGGCTATCGCGAGCAAAGCGTTCGCGAGTGCGTCCTGGTCTTCAGCAGGAAATTGCCGCACTTTCTCGATCGCCTTTTCGAGCAACTTCGTCATATCGGCCATTATATAACATTCCCTTTCGGCGCGCGGACTCGCTGGTCCCGGAGATGAA